>JAHZKV010000071.1 GCA_022600215.1 bacterium | reverse complement strand
TTGTAATTCCAGAAAGACAAGCAGTAAAGTTTACCGCTGGTAAGAAAATGAGAATGGTAGTAGAAAACGAGTCTACCGCAACAGTATAAACTTTCCAAATTAGATAAGTTTTGATAATCTGAATGAGAGCAAGAGAAATTTTGCTCTCATTTTGTTTTGAGGAGAAAAAATGGCAGTTTTAGAGGTAAGTTCCATTGCAGGGCTTTTAACGTTATATTTAGATGGGAAAAATGTAGAGAGGGAAGACCTTATTTCTTCGATAGGATCTATTTCTCCTGCAGAAAAAAAATCTGTAGATGATCTTTTTCTATTAGTATTACATCAATATATTTCGGAGGGGGATTTTCAAGAAGAGCTCTTAGAAAAAGTAGCCGCTCTTCCTCAAAAAGAAGTAAAGGTAGCTTTGATGAAAGCAATGTTGGGAGAAGGAGCAGAATTTCCACATGCGGTGGAAGAGAGCATATCTTTAGATCATCTATCTGATTTAGAAAAAGTGGTGAGCACAGGAGCATTTTCTTTCTTTTTTGGAGTGCTGACTAAAAATGAAAGAGCTTTAGATGTAGGCTGTAGAGCAGCAGAATTGTTATTTCCTTTTATCAAGGAAAATGGAGAAGTCGATGTTTTATTTTTACATAAAACAGGGAGTTACCGAAAAGATACGTGTCGCGTGTTGCTCTTTATTTTGATGACGCTATATTCAAAACTTACAGGTAGCAAACAAGCAGAAAATTTTTTACCAACGCTGGACCCTTTCTTGGGAGGGCTTTTTCAAGCGATTGATGTGGAGAAAAGACTTCTTTGTCGTTTACTAGAAAAAATTGGCACGCAGATGTCCTCTTTAGCTAAGCTAGAGAGAGGTCCTTTTGTTTCTATGGATATGATTAAAAAAGAGACAGCAGGTTTTTGTTTTACCTCCTCTCAAGGGAAGAAAGTGGGAATAGGGAGCATCTCTTATCAAGGGGAGATCTTGATTCCTTCGATGGGCCCTCATGTATTGCCTCTTGGGAAAAGCGATTTGTATGGCTTAGAGCAGCCACTTTGTAAAAATGTAGAAGAGAGCGCCTCTTCTGTAAAAATGTGGAATCGGGTAAAAGCAAAAGATGGATATGGCGATCATCATATTCATTCTCATCTTCTTTGCGCGGAGTCCCAGGTGGAGCTGCGTACTTTTTTATGGTCTGCGCAAAAGGAAGAAGAAGTAGCTTTTGTTCTCTTTGTTCGAGGTTCAGCGGCGATATTGGAAGGAAAAAAATATAAATCAGGTGGCTTAGAACGAGTCTTTGAGAAAAGTGATCAAATTGAGATTGAAAGCGGCCTTAAAACATTGGTATTACAAACAGGTACCCCGACCGCGGTAGAAATAATTCCTTTAGCAGGGCAAGAGTTTTTCTGGAATAGTGATTTTATTATCTCCTTTCCCTATCAGGAGAAAGAGCTTTTAGCGCTGGAAATATCAATTAAGCATCAATAGTTCTACCTTCCATCGATTATATGATTTGATTAAAAGGGCTTTTTATCATAATATGGACATAAAAACAGGAGAATTTTCGTGCTCAGAAATAGGTTGTTTCTACTTTTATCGCTAACTATTTTGTTAGCAGTTTCTTTTGCCTACTACACAAAGGAAGATAAGAGTGAGGTGGTAGCAAAGGTTACTGCAGAAAAGATAGAGAAAGTAGGAAAAAAAGAGGAAGTGGAAAAAGCAGCTCCTATAAAAAATGTGCCAAGGGATCAAATGCGCAGATTTTTTTCTAAAGGAGTGGATAAGTTTCCATTTGTAGAAACAATCAGATACACTAGCCGTGTAGATTGGTTAAAAGGTCGTCCTGCGTGGCTCGGTGATTTTGCTCGTCATTACAAAACTTCGAAGCATTTTATTGCACGTAGTTTGAATGGTAAGGAGGACTACATTTCTCAAAATGTCTCTCCTGGTGATCAATTCAATGTATTGAATCCAGAAAAGGAGATATCTTTTCATCTATTAGTAAACTTATCTACTTGTACCCTGGATTTTTCTTATAAAGATGAAGAGAGCGGAAAAAGCGAGTTTATCAAGCAATATAAAGTGGGAATTGGAAGAAAAGATGAGTACTCACCATCTGGTAGTCTTACCCCACTTGGAAAGTATAAGCTAGGAGAAAAGATTGCAATTTACAAGCGCGGGGTAGAGAGTTACTTCCAAAAGCAAAAGACACACATGATTGAAGTGTTTGGAACAAGATGGATCCCATTCCAGGAAGAAGTGGAAGGGTGTACCGATAGCGCAAAAGGATATGGTATTCATGGCCTTCCATTTGTATACAATGAAGAAGATGATTCCTATAAAGAAGATATTGCCCAGCTTGGGGCCTATAGCAGCGATGGCTGCGTACGTCTATCACAAAGAGATATAGAAGAGCTATTTTCTATCATCATTACGAAACCAACTTACATCCAAATTATCAAGGAACATACAAGTGAGCAAGACGGCGCTGGAGAGGAAGAGTAAACTTTCTGCAATGGATAGAGTCTATTTGTCTAGAAAGGCAGATAGGCCAAAAGGGTTAGATATTATCCAGTATCTAACTACCTCTTTTGAAGAACTTCATGGTGATAAGATAGGCGGTGATGATCACGCCGTTATTTGTGGAGTAGGGGAGATTGATGGCGTCAAGGCGGTGATTATTGGTCAGCAAAAAGGTTCTACTACTGCGGAAAGAAAAGAGCATAATTTTGGAATGATGAGCCCCTCTGGTTATCGAAAAGCTTATCGCATGTTCCTGCTGGCAGAAAGATTTTCTTTACCAGTGATCACGATCATTGATACTCCTGGAGCCTTTGCGGCGATTGAGGCAGAAAAAAATGGAATTTCTATCTCCATTGCAGAAAATTTAGCGAAGATGAGTGTTTTGCAAACACCAATTGTTTCCCTTGTTTTAGGAGAAGGGTGCTCAGGTGGCGCTTTAGGAGTTGGTGTTGCTGATAAGGTAATAATGATGGAGCATGCTTACTATTCGGTGATTGCTCCTGAAGGGTGTGCCGCTATTTTATGGAAGGATGCGCGGGAGAAAGAAAAGGCTGCAGCGCAGCTAAAGCTCTTATCAGAAGACTTAGAAAGATTTTCTATGGTGGATACGGTCTTGCCTGAAGGGGAAGGTGGGTTTACGATGGAAGACAAGTCAGTCCTTATCAGTATAAAAAATGAGCTTCTCTCTTCTCTAAATATTCTTTGCGCTACTCCTATGGAAGAACTTCTTCTCAAAAGATATAAAAAATATCGCTCAATATAATTCTATTTTATGCTATTATTGGCTCTATGAAAATTCTATTTGATGCTGTTTTACGCGTAAGAAAACATGTTTGGTTATTTGTATTTTCTCTTCTCTCATTGCTTGGGGTGACCATATTTAGCATATTAGAGACAGGAGTATTTGGAGCCCTTGCTATGAGTGGTAGCGGCTTTCAAGGACTAAGAACAGGAAAGATTGCACAAATTTTAACCTACTTAGACCAAACTCTTGGAATTGATATTGATTCTTTTTCCACCATGCTTACCCTCTTTTTGATAGTAGGAATCTTCAATGCGGTATTTTTATTTTTCAGCCGATTTCTAGCAAAAATTTTAGCCGTACGTATTTGTCGGGACCTGCGTAATACTTGCTTTGCGCATTTGCAAAAGCTTCCCCTAGCATTTTTCACAAAATATGATAGAGGAAAACTTTCCACAAGGGTGATCACCGATGCCAATCAAATAGCACTATCTTTCAATTCTTTTATTACCAATTATGTACAAACGCCTTTCATAGTTCTTTGTACGATGGGAGTATGTTTATCCCTTTCTTGGCAGCTATCAATCATATTGTTCTTAGGTGTTCCGGCGGTTATCTACCCACTTCGTTTGATCACACGAAAGATTCGTAAGATCTCGCATGTGATGCAAAAAAAACAAGAATCCTTCACTTCCGTAATTATTGATCATCTTTCTGGAATTTCGACTATCAAAGCGTATCAACTAGAAGATTACTCTATTGAGCGCTACAAAAAAGAAAATGCCAAGATGACTGCTTATGATGAGAAAATCTATAAGTATGACATGATGTCTCGCCCTATCACTCATTTTATGATGACGGCAATGCTTTTAGGGATTTTATTTGTAGGATTACACTTTCTAAAGATGGGTGTGGCAGATTTGATTGTTTATTGCCTAACGCTTCATAAATTGTATGGTCCTTTTAAGCAGTTTGCAGAGGAAAATGCAAATGTACAACGAGGAATAGTGGCTGCAGAGCGTATTAACGATGTATTGCATGTGAAAGAGGAGAGAGCAACTGGCGAGATATTACCAGCATATTCTCATTCTCTAGAGTTTGAGAAAGTGTGTTTTTCTTACGGCACAGAAGAGGTGCTCTCTGAGGTTTCCTTCTCTCTCAAAAAAGGGGAGGTGCTAGGGATAGCAGGATCAACTGGATCAGGTAAATCCACTTTGCTGAAGCTTTTCTCCCGCCTGTATGATGTGGATAGCGGAAAGATACGTATTGATGGAGAGCTTATTGAAGATATCTCTTTAAAGTCCTTACGAGAAAAATTTGCAGTGGTATCGCAAGAAGCCTTTTTCTTTAATGATACCATCCGCTCAAACCTCATCTTCGATAAAGATATTTCAGATGAAGAGATTCACGTAGCTGCAAAAAAAGCATGTATACACGATTTTATCATGACCCTTGAGGATGGTTACGATACGGTGATCGAAGAGATGGGGAAAAACCTCTCCGGAGGACAAAAGCAGCGCTTATCCATTGCCCGCGCACTCCTTCGTGATGCCAGTATCTTACTACTCGATGAAGCTACCTCAGCACTTGATGCCATCTCTGAGCAGCGACTATCCAAAGTGCTTACAGAAATGAAAGGGGAGATGACACAAGTGATTATTGCGCACCGCCTCTCCACCATCCAACATGCCGACAAAATTCTCTTCCTCGAGCACGGTAAAGTAAAAGCCTTTGGAACCCTCCAGCAGGTAATGGATAGTGCTGATGGCTTTGCCGCCATGTGGGAAGCCTCTAAGTTGATAGAGACTTCTGTGTAGTGGGGGTTCCACCCCACACCCCGGCAAAGGGTAATAACCCTTTGCAAACCCTTCGTTGTTATTTTTGTGCATGCCCAAATATAATAATAAAGGCATAGAGTTTTAGTTTTTAACAAAGGATTTAAGAATGAAAAAGTTTATATATTTGTTTAGTATGCTCGCAACTTTCTGTTATGGCCAAATACATGTTATCCATGAATTTGATCTCTCATTGCCTTATCTGCAAGATTTAAGTAGTAGCTCTCTTGTGATATTTGATGTAGATGGTGTTTTGTCCATACCAACAAACACCTATCTCACAACAAGAAATTTCACCTGCTATAGAGATTCTTTTATACCATATATGAACACACTGTCAGCAAAGGAAAAGGATTATTATATTGG
>JAHZKV010000070.1 GCA_022600215.1 bacterium | reverse complement strand
CTGCTCCTGCTCCTGCTCCCGCTCCTGCTCCCGCTCCTGCTCCTGCTCCTGCTCCTGCTCCTGCTCCTGCTCCTGCTCCTGCTCCCGCTCCCGCTCCCGCTCCCGCTCCTGCTCCCGCTCCCGCTCCCGCTCCCGCTCCCGCTCCTGCTCCCGCTCCCGCTCCTGCTCCTGCTCCCGCTCCCGCTCCTGCTCCTGCTCCCGCTCCCGCTCCCGCTCCTGCCCAGAAAGTATTCAATCCAACTGCAGAAGAAAAAAGGCCAGAACCACCAAGAGCCAAAGATGCAACAGATAACAAACAACAACTTCTCCGCGTTTTAGGGAAAAAAGACTTCCGTCCAATAGCCCAAAGACGTTTAGCTGAAGCGCTTTTTGGTACTACCGCCATCAAGGTAGCAACAGAAACTACACAAACACGAGCTGATGAACAAAAAGCTTCTTGTTATTTTGTACAATTTGCATCTCATGCAGGTGAAATCGAGCTAAAAAAACAATTCCCTAAAGACTCTCTAGTAAGAGACATAAAACAAGATTTATTTTCTGATCCAAATAGCCCTTGGCACAATTACAAGAATCCTATTAGTCTTGCGATCACCTATAACGGTACAGAATTAAGTAATTCTGATACATTAAGCAAGACAATCCCAGAAATAGCCTACCGAATAATCCTACAAGTTCGCGTAAAAGCAACTCTAGAATGGACTTTTCCAAATAATCTACATGGTGCTCGTGGAAATAGGCTACTTCAAGATTTATGCGCTATTAATGGAGGGCGTTTAGCAATACCAGGAAAAATAAATAATAGAGACTTTTACCTACACTTTGGCCAGCATTATGAAACTTTATACTTCACAGCTGAAAATTTATTTAGAAGCATTGAGACCTTACCATGCTATTTAGCTGAATGCAACACTAATCTTGAGACACGTCTTAATATCTCACCTAAAGTAGCATCTTCCATTGTAACATGCCCAAAATTACAACAAGCTATTAGAGAAAAAACTCTTGGTCCTGGATGGACACTTGAATATTAGATTCCTTAAAAAAAAGAGAGCTTATTCTCTTCAAGATTAATTCTTGTAGAGAAGGCCAAAATAGGGTATAATCGCAAATTATGAAAATACCTTTATCATGGATCAAGCACTTTGTTAATATCGAGAAATCACCACAGGAGATTTCAGATCTTCTCACCCTGGCAGGGGTTGAGGTAGAAAAAATTGAAAGACTACACTTTTCTTTTGAAGGGGTCAAAGTTGGCCTTGTCAAGGAGGTCTATCCTCACGAAAATGCTGACAAGCTGCGCGTGGCAAAAGTATCTGATGGAAAAAGTGAGTATACCGTTGTTTGCGGCGCACCTAACCTTGAAGCCAACAAAAAAGTTGCATTTGCTCCCCTTGGAGCGATTCTTGATACCAATACCGACAAGCCCTTTACCCTTAAAAAGGCAAAAATTCGTGGGGTAGAATCCAAAGGAATGCTTTGCTCGGCAAAAGAGCTTGGCATTGGAGCAGATCACGATGGCATCATTTTCTTAGATGATGCAGCTCCAGTAGGAATGGATTTTGTAGAATACTACAAAGATCCAGTATTTGATATTACCCTCACTCCCAATCTTGGCCATTGCAGAAGTGTTTTAGGAATTGCAAGAGAGCTTGCAAGGTATTGCGAGGGAGATTTGATGCTTCCAGAGGCAAAACTCGAAAAAAGCACTGGAAAAAAGACAGAAGACATGATCGCCCTTGAAAATCAGGAAGGCGATTTGTGTAAGCAATATGCGCTTCGCATTGTTACAGGAGTGGAAGTAAAGCCGTCACCACCGTGGATGAAGAGTTTCCTCGAAAAAGTAGGCATCACCCCCATTAATAACGTTGTCGATGTAACCAACTTTGTTGCACATGAGCTAGGACAACCCCTTCATGCATTCGACTACAACACCATTAGCGATAAAAAAGTAACGATAAGACTATCTCGCGAGGGAGAAGCTCTAGAAACACTTGATGGCAAAGAAAGGAAACTAGATGCAGGGCACATTGTGATTGCCTCAGGAGATCAGCCTATTGCCCTTGGCGGTATTATGGGAGGAATGTCCACTTCCGTTACCGAAAACACTCACACAGTATTGCTAGAGGCTGCAGAATTTTGTGGTAGCACCATCCGAAAAAGCAGCAGAAACTTAAAGCTTCGCAGCGACGCCTCTTCCCGATTTGAAAATGGCATTGATAGAGGAGCGATATTATTTGCTCTTGATTATGCTGCCTACCTCCTGCAAGAAATTGCAGGTGGATCAGCAGCAAGTGGAGCGCTCCATCAAACAGAGCACCCTTTCCGCCCATCTTTCCAAACAGCAAGACTCTCCTTTATCAACAAGATCCTTGGAACCAAGTTAAGCTTAAATGAAGTAGAATCTTTCCTCTTAAGCCTTGGCTTTTCTGCAACCACCGATGGAGACGATCTTTTCCAACTCAAAACTCCTTCGTGGAGAAATGACATCAAAGAAGAGATTGATATTGCCGAAGAAGTAGCTAGAGTTTATGGATACAACAATATTTGCACAGAAAATCCAAAACATATCACCTCTAAAATCCCCCACCACCCTCTATACCTACTCGAAAAGCTCCTTCGCACCCACCTAGCATCGCTCGGGCTAAACGAATTTTTAACTTGTAGCTTAATCAGCAAAGAGCTGTGCGACTTAAATGTTTCCCATGGACTCTTCGAGGTAAACCCTGCAAAGGTAATGCATGCAAAGTCCGTGGATCAATCGTATTTAAGACCCTCCCTCCTTCCAGGGATGCTTGCCTGTATGGAGCGCAATAAAAACAACGGAAATCACCACATTGCGGCCTTCGAAATAGGAAAAATTTTCTCCAGGCAAGAAGATAACATTTCAGAAAACTCCAGCCTCGGCATCCTCCTTTCTGGAAATCTCCTCCCACACCATTTTGAAAAGCAGGATGAAGCGCTAGATTTTTTCCATCTTAAAGGAATCCTAGAAAATTTATGTAAAGCGCTCTTCATTGAAGAGACCCATTTTGAAAGAAGTGGACACAACACCTTCCATCCAGGCGTGCAAGCAGATGTTACGATCCAAAAAGAAACCATTGCAACCTTCGGAAAGGTACATCCAACTATTACTTCAAAACTAAAACTTCCAGAAAACACTTTCTTTGCAGAGGTATCTCTCTACCACCTAGAAAAGCTTCGCAAGAAAAGCGCTACCTACAAAAAAATCTCCACCCTTCCTTCTACTTTCCGTGATGTTACCTTCACCATGAAAAAAGAAAAAGAGCTTGCAGAAATCTTCTCACTGCTAGAAAAGGCTCCTTTTGCAGAGCTCAAGCATTCAGAGCTGCGAGGAGTATACGTCGATGAAAAAGAGTCACCAGACACCAAAAATGTTACCTTCCGCTTTTTGTATCGTGATGATCTAAATACACTTGACGATGAAAGAGCATCTAGCGTGCATGAAAAGCTTCTTTCTTACTTATCCAAAGCTTTATAAGATCCTTCATAGATTTTTCTCTTTTTACACGATTTTTCCTTGCAAAAAAGGCTAATATAAGCGATCTTTAAAGATAATATGCTTTTTAACCCGGGACACTAAGAATATGAACAAAACCCTATTTATTATTGCTTCTGCAGGAATACTTTTCACCTCTTGTAAAAGCAAGAAGAAAGAAGAAGTCGTTTCAAAAAAACACCTACATAAATTTGGCTATGCAATGTCTGAAACGGACTGGAATGAAGAACAGCCTCCAGGACAAATATTCACCACTTATAGAAACGGTAGAACCGTAACAGAGACATATGAAGACTGTTTACTACATGGTGAAAAGACTATCACTTTCCCACACAGCCAAACCGTACAAACAAAAGAGATTTACAACAAAGGGATCCTTACCAAAAGATTGCAATACAACATCAGAGGCATTCCAAGGAAAGAGACTACCTTTAAAAGCCCAACTCATCAGATTATCACTACATGGCACCACACAGGACCACCAGAATCTAAAGAAGAATACATCAACGGCAAGCTAGAAAGCGGTCAGTATTTCTCCTTACTCAATGAGACGGTATCATCCATTGCTAATGGAACAGGCGAAAAGACCGTTTTCAACCTTTCTGGAAACGTTGTTTCTAAAGAGGTATATGTGGATCATGCAATTGACTACACAGAGACCTACCATCTAAATGGTACTCCAGACACCATCACTTCTTTCAAAAATGGTAAAATGCATGGCGAGAAAAAAGCTTTTGCACCATCAGGAGAGCCTTTATTTGTAGAAAACTATGCAGATGGCCTAAAGCATGGTCTTTGCACCTACTTCCAAAACGGCTTCAAGTACTTAGAGACTAACTATGCTGAAGGAAGGAAAGATGGCCTAGAAAGACAATATATTGACGGCACCACTCTTTCAGAAGAAACAGAATATGCTGCAGACCTAAAACATGGTCCATCTATCGTATTCTTTGATGGTTCTTCAAAGACTTCATGGTATTTCAAGGATACAAAGGTATCCAAAAACACTTTCAATCAATATGTTGAGAGAGACTACTTGATCACCTCTGCACAAAAATAACCGCAGAGGAAAAGCATCTAAAAAAGCCTGCCAAACACTTGGCGGGCTTTTTTTTTGCCACCGCAACATCAAAATCCTTTTACCGTCAGCAACTTAAAAAAAAGTTTATTTTTTACTAGCTTTGCAACCGCTTTTGCCTCTATATAGAGTATAGAAGCCCCCTTAGAGGATAAAACAGGATTCTATGGATAACGAGAAATATGAAAAGAAAATAGCCCAGCTAGAGTCATTAAATGATCAGCTGCAAGCAGAGTTTTCCAACCTCGACCTTGTTCTAAAAAAACTCGGCTTTGAAAAAGGCATCCTCACTCTCAAAGAGGCTGCTAAAGAGATGCTTAACAACAAAGAAACAGAGCCAGAGATCGAAGAAAATCCCGACGACGACGTAGCTATATAAGCCTATAAATTCAAACTACAAGACTGCAAAGCTTTCTTTTTTTCAAAAGGTAGCTTTCTAAAAGGAGTAGGTCTCCCATCAGATTGATCCATCTCACGCACCCTCGGTGCAGACATGCAAGTATCTGAGCAGCAACCTTTATGCTCTTTCGCACACTCTTTGCAAGACAAGAACAAGTCGTTACAATCCATATTCGCGCAATTATAAAAGACATCAGAGGGTTTTTTGCAAAATTTACAACTAGAGATGGTCTCATCATTACCTTCTGCAATTGGGACAACAAGGCGATCATCAAAGACAAAAAGTTTTCCTCGCCAGTGTTTTTTCCCCTCTTTCAGACCATAAGCAATCACTCCACCTTGGAGTTGAAAGACATTGTCAAAGCCACGCTCTTTCATCACAGGAGAGTAAAATTCACAGCGAATACCTCCCGTACAATACATAAGCACCGTCTTTTTATCTTTATTTTCCATCTTCGCAAGATTATCTGCATATTCCACAAACTCACGAAAGGTTCTCTTATCAGGTTTCAAAGCACCCTCAAAGTGTCCCACCTCTGATTCATAATTATTTCTCACATCAATCACAATTGTATCATCATCGCGATTATCCAGCTTTTCTTTCCATTCATGAGGAGTGATATATTCCCCTCTATTGCTAAAATCTACCTCTTCACCAAGAGCGACAATCTCTTTTCGGTATTTTACAATAAGTTTTGCAAAGCGATGTTCTTCATCTTCATGAATCTTAATTTCTGCGCTTGCGTACAAAGGATCGCTTTTCAAATAATCTAGATATGCCTTCAAATCTTTTTTCGCCACAGAAAGCTGCGCATTAACCCCTTGCGGGCCAATTTAAATTCTTCCTTTATAATCAATCGACTCTAAAAATTTCTTATGACTTTTGATCACTTTTTGAGGATCTGCGACTTCCTCTATCACATAATACGCAATAACAACTATATCCATGGGGAAAATAGTAATAAAGAGAAGAGATTCTTTCAACATTTAAAATATTTACTTGTATCCACCTGATTTATATAAAATAAGGATTGTCCTAAAAGCGGAGAAGGAGTATAGTATCTTCAAGAATCTTTGATAAATGGCTTTTTTTGTAAAACTTTCAGATTTTTAATGAAAATGGAGTTTTGCAGAATGAGCGCAGCCCTGTCGGGCTGGAGAATTCGAAAAATCTCCTTTTTCTAGAAATCTGTGAAGGAGAAGAAAAGAATGCATTAATCATAAGATTCCTTCTAACTAAAATTGATTATTCAGGAGAACTATGGTTCGTTAT
>JAHZKV010000008.1 GCA_022600215.1 bacterium | reverse complement strand
TGTGGATGTTTGGGTTTATGAGTAAAATGCATAAAACGTTATTCTCTAAAGTGGTGCAAAGCAGCAACTACAGTGCCTTTGTACTCCAGGCTGGAGGCAAAGAATTTGCGATCTATACCCTTCCAACAACTGGCCTACAGGTAGAAAGCATGTTAAATAAGGAAGTGCAGCGTCCACAAACCCACACTTTTTTAGATACCATCCTTACTGGTTTTGATATTGATATAAAAAAGGTGATCCTCACCGATGTAGAAGATGGCGTCTATTTCTCCAAAATTTTGCTCTCTAAAAAAGGCGAAGAGAAGGAAGATATCATTTCTGTAGATGCAAGACCTTCAGACTCCCTTCTCCTCGCTCTTAAACATGACACAGAAGTGCTATGCAGTGAGGAAGTGTTAAACAAATCCCCTAGCTACCAAGACTAAATGAAGAAGCCCTTTTTATAACCATTCCTGAAATAAGAAGAAGCCCACCTACACCAATTGATAGGTAGCCCGTTAGATTTCTAATGTTACACGCATGCCAACGAGCCGCAAACTTATCAGGAACTCCATAGCCCCATCCCAGGTCTTGCTGAAGACCAGGATTATTATCAATATGTTTCTTAGCTCTTTTCGAGGCAAAGTGTGCAATTGTGCACACAATAGGCGCAACAACAACAAGCACTTTTCCAACCTGCGTCGAGGAAACTTTTTCTGTGATAAAAGGTAGAGGTACCCTAGCCACAAAAGCAAACACCGCACCTGCAATTGTACAAACATGCCACGTTGCTATTTGACCCCATACGATTGCATTTAATGTAGGATTAAGAGTCTGAATAGGTCTATTTCTCAAATTCTTACCATCATATCGATGTCCCACTGTAAAGTACTCAATACATTCTCTACAAGCAAACATGTCATTTACGACACCATAGGCCACCCCTGTCAACACAGTGAAGCTTATTATTCTAATTGATTCGTTCGAGCTAGAGGCTGCTCCTAATGCCGCCAATCCTGATGCGCAAAATGATGCATAAACCGTAGGCTTATATTTTGGTGTTACAAATCCCATTACCTTCCTTTAATTAGACTAAAAAAAGAGATTGTAAAGATTTAAACAATATAAGAAAAGCTAATTTTTAATACTTCATATGAAATTGTTGGTCAGCAAGCTCAAGTAGTGTCTCAATACACTCTTGTGCATCTTCCCCAGAAGCTTCCACATGGACGCTTGCACCACATTCTGCTGCAAGCATCATAATCCCAAGAAGTGATTTGCCATTGACGGTCAAGTCACCATATTTTAAGGTTACATTCGATTTAAACTTTGCAAGGCATTTGACAATTTCCGTTGCAGGTCTTGTGTGCAGCCCTTTGTCATTTTTCACTACAAAGGACTTTTTGATCGATTTCTTTTCCTCTTCTATCATTTTGCACTCCTTAGCAACAACAGTTGTAACCTTTTTTGCTAATTTATCTCAAACTCTTTCTTTAATTTAGACAACAAATCAGAGAATACCTGCAAGGTATTATCAATCGGCTCACTGCTAGTCATATCTGCTCCTGCAGACTTCAAGATATCTACGGAATAAGAGCTTCCTCCTGCCTCTAAAAATCCTAAATAAGGCCCTAAATTCCCTGCACGTACCTTTTCAACAAGTGTTAGTGCCGCTGCAATACCTGTTGCATATTGGTAGACGTAGAAATTGTAATAAAAATGGGGAATACGTAAATACTCTACGGAAGATTTATCAGTAACCGCTAAATCTTTTCCATAATACTTACGATTCAAGTCGCCATAGGTCTTCTTCATCAAGTCAGGTGTAAGCGGGACATGCCCCTCTGCCATCTCATGGATAGCAAGCTCAAACTCCGCAAAGAGAGATTGACGGAAGAAGGTTCCACGAATAGCGTCTAGTTGCGCACTGAGTAAGAAAATCCTCTCCTCTTTTGTTTCTACTTTGTTAAACAGATACTCATAGGTCAATTGCTCATTAAAAGTGGATGCCACCTCTGCTACAAAGATGGTGTAGTTAGCATCATGGTAGTGCTGCTTACGGTTGCTCAGGTAAGTATTCATGCTATGCCCTGCCTCATGAGAAAGGGTGAGCACATCATTAAGTGTCCCTTGGAAATTCATCAAAATATAAGGATTAGAATCGTAACAACCAGAAGAATAAGCCCCACTCCTCTTTCCTTTATTTTCATAAACATCTACCCATCGATCTTCCAGCAGCCCTTTACGTAAGATCTCCTGGTACTCTTTTCCCAAAGGTGCGACAGACTCAATTACAATCTCGCAGGCCTCTTCAAAAGAATAGTGCTTTTCAATCTCAATCAGCGGCACATATAAATCATATGGGTGCAGCTCCTCCACTCCCAATATTTGCTTACGAAGAGAAATATATTCATGCAAAGGTCCTAGCCCTTTTCCTATGGAATCGATCAAATTATGATAAACAGAAGTTGGAATGTTATGAGGCTTTAGCGCTGCATCCAAGCAGTTTTTATAGGAGCGCACCTTCGCATTAAAGATGTGATTTTGTACCTGCCCATGGATGAGCTCTGCCAAAGTATTTTCAAAGGTTTTATAAGAGCTATGAAGCTTTTCAAAAGCATTTTCACGAAGTACTCTATCTTGCATCTTCAAATACTTTCCATAACTCCCCTGCGTAAGAGATACTTCCTTGCCTTTCCCATTTTTCACTTTCCCAAAATCCATATCTACATTAGTTAGTGCAGAAAAAGCTCCACTTGCAGTCCCCTGCATACGAGCAGAAAGAGACATGATCTCCTCTTTATCACCACTTAAGATATGCTCTTTTTGATCTCTCAATTTCTTCAAGTAAAAGTGATAATCGGCCAATTCTTCAGAAGTGAGCAGCTCATTAAAATGATCCTCTTCAATTTGTAAGATTGCAGGCTCAATCCAGCTAGCTGCGCTCAAAAAACGGTGATACAGGGATCTTGCTTTTTCATAGGCCTCTTTGTTCTCCGTAAAAGAAATATCTTCATCATGTTTTAGATGCGCAAAGGTATAAAGACTATCAAGCTCTCTCATATATCCAAAAAAATCACCAAGTACCTTTTTTAGCTCCGCAGCACCTGCTTCTTTATCAAAGGTGATAGGTTTGATTTTTAAAAATCCTGACTCAGAAATCTGTAGCAGCTCATTTAGTTTCTCTTCCCAAACCTTTTTATCTTCAAAAAAAGACTTTAAATCCCATGCGTCTTTTTCTGCTACTTCCTTTCTGCTCATAGATTCTCCTCAAATATTTTTTATCTATTACATTCTTCTTCACTATAGCGACTCCCCTATTTGATTGCAAATTTAGCAGACAAAGAAAATAAGTGCTAATCCTCCTTGCCGAAAAAAGATTCTTATACTAAAATGGTAGGAGATAAATACCTCAAACAAGGAGATTAACATGACAACTAACACCAAATGTAAACTTCGCCCTTTAGCGGATAGAGTTCTTGTACAAAGAAAAAAAGCAGAAGAACAAAACATTGGCGGAATTATCCTACCTGACAGCGCTCAAACCAAGCAAGATATGGGAGTGGTAATTGCAGTAGGCCCTGGTAAAAAAGATTCAGACGGAAAAAATATCGAAATCTCTGTAAAAGCTGGCGACAACATCTTATGGGATAAATATGGCGGTCAAGAAATCACCGTAGAAGAAGAAGAGTATATCATTGTAAAAGATAGCGACATCATC
>JAHZKV010000069.1 GCA_022600215.1 bacterium | reverse complement strand
AGGTTTTATTATGTCTAATGTTCCAGCAGCCATAGGGCTTGAAAGTTTTGGGTGGGGCGCAATCGCTGCCGAAGCCGCAAGCAGACTTTTTGAAGTAGGAAAAGGGGTAGTATCCTTCTTGTCCGAAGAGGGTAAAAAAGAGGTGAATATTTCTACTAATATGGGAGTGCTTGCTATTGTAGCGGTAGTTTCATTGATCTTTAGCGCTATCACTTTCTTTACGATGCGTCAAAATACACATCTTCATGCAGTGGTAGAGGAGCGGGGTGAATATCTGCAAAATGCAACTGCTGTGGTTAGAAAAATGCGTTGCTATAATATGCCTACTTTAGAAGCGATGAATATGCTTGATAGTGGGAGGGGGCTTGGGTCAAACTCAGTGCAAAATTTGTGTGATGAAAGATTTAACATGTAATAGAGAGATAAAATAATAATTTTAGGTAGTTGAGGTAAATAATGTTTGGAGCAGCAGCTAGGGCAGGATTGAGTGGATTTAGAGCTTCTTTAAGGAGTTCTATGGGATCCATTGGAAGGGCTACGATGAATAGTGTTCGATCAAGTGGTGGTATATCACTTGGTAGTAGTGTGTCCCGTGTGGCAACAAGAGCGATAGCAGAGCAATCGTTTAGGGCCTCCGCATCTTCTTCAACAGGTTGGTTTGGATCAAATGTTTCTTCAGTGTTATCGAGGGCAAGGATAGGCGCACATGATGTGGTAAGTAAAAGCACAAGACGTGCCGCTAGAAGAGCTAAAATGAGGTCTAAAAGAAAGACTCCTAAAAAATCACAAAGGAGAGCAAGAGCGCCAAGTTTGCCGCTAGTAGTAAGAGCACGTGGAGGTAATGGAAAGATCCCTTCTAATGTGGTTGTGGTAGAGCCGATAAGTGTGAACGTAGTTTCTAAAGCGCCTGGATCAATGGGTACCGCTTTAGTAAAAAAAGCACCAAGTGTAAGGCAAGCAGCAGCTTCTGCAGTAAGAAGGCAAGCTCAAAATGATGAATTGACCTTCATGGAGATGATATATCGTGGCGTTGCACAGAATGTAAATAGAAATCCGCAGATGTTGAGATCTTATATGGCTAATCCTTTTCTACCAGGTAGAGTAGGTATCATGCGTCGTGTCATAGCAATGAGAGGAGGGACGAGGTTTCAAAGATCGTTAGGGGGAATAGTTCCTTTAAGATCACTACCTAGTAGAGCGTTGATAGCAAGAGGAGCTGCAGCACATGATGTTGCGATGAGTAAATTGGTTTATGATATCATGGTAGAGCGAATAGATGCTCGAAGACAAGCAACTTTGCCTATTCAAGAAGAAGTGGAGATAGAAGTGGTAGAGAGGCCCTCTAATCCAGCAATTCAAGAGGAAGTAGAGGGGGTATTTGATCAAGATATAAGTGATATGCCAACCATAGCAGATTTAGGGGGAGTTAAGCACTTGCAAGGTCCAGTAGATGGTGCATCATTCTCTTTATTGGAGGATCTATTTGGTGCAGCAGAGGGACTTGTTAGTTTAGTAGGAAGGGTGACTTCTGCAATTACAAGTGGGACAGCTCGATTGGTAGGTCGTGTATCCAGTGCAGTAAAAAATGGAGTTGCTTCTGTAGCATCTCGTGTATGTTCAGCGGTGAGAAATGGTGCATCAAATGCTCTAGGAAAAGTTAGAGGGTTTATTGGAGGGAGCTGGATCTCTAATACGTTTAAGGCATTGAAATGTTTTGCTTTTGTTGTGTTAGGGGTAGCTGCAACGTTACCAGTTGCATTAGCATATGTTCATCTTGGTTCTACAGGAATGGTGATCATTGGAAGTGGAGCAGCAGCTGGAATGGTATATGCTCGTTATATAAGGTAAGTCAAAGAAAATTGTTATCGATAAAAACTGCTCGCTATGTTTAGTGGGCAGTTTTTTTTTGGAGAGAAATCGTCTAGGAGACTCTTGCGAAAAAGGGGGGATTTGTGTAACACTTAAATTCATACTTTTTTATTTAGGGGTTTCCAATGAGTACATTTTTATCGCGTCATCTTCGTAAAATATTTGCAGTAGTGATGAGCATGGTAGTAGTTACCATGTTATTTTATGGCACAGGTTCTTCCAATGCTTCGCCGCAAATTGCAAAGGCGCCAGATACGATTTACAAAGTGGGGCTGCCAGGGAAAGAGAGGGAAATTTCGAAGAAAAAGCTCGATGCCATGGTGACGTATTTGACCTATGACTTTGGGTATGGGATTAACGACGCCATAG
The DNA here is from genome assembly GCA_022600215.1 of bacterium. Classification (GTDB taxonomy): domain Bacteria; phylum Chlamydiota; class Chlamydiia; order Chlamydiales; family 2-12-FULL-49-11; genus JAJACQ01. The sequence continues at coordinate 16,213 of JAHZKV010000069.1, read as the reverse complement.
ATAGGCAAAATATTTTTTCCGATGGATTTTTTTATTCTTTTTTAGATTCTTCCTTAGGGAAGAGTTTGATCAATAAGCATTTTTCTTTGCTGAAAAAAGACTTTGCAGAGAAGTTAGAAATTAATAGAAAAAAAGAGCTCTACACCCATCCATCAGGTAAGCTGGTACTTGAAAATGAGATAAAGATTTATGCAGATGAGCTCTATTCTGCCTATCGAAAGGTGAAAGATAAAAATCGAGAAGTGGATGCTTCTTTATTAGAAGATTGTGTAGCGCTATTTAGCAAGCATCGTCATTTTACCCCAAAAGATTTGAAATTGCTCACGCAGATTTTCATTAGAGATCGTAAGATGGAGCATGACCCAACATGGGAGAGAAGAAATTTTGCTATCTTTGGTGCAAGAAGCAATGTAGATGTTTTTGGTAAAGCATTTGTAGAGCTTGCAGCAGGGGCAGTACTTGCAGCAGAAATGTTTGCAAAGGAAAATGGGTACCATACTACCTACGAAGAGGCTGAGGGGATTATCACTCGTCGTGCCCTCGATGTGATAGGAAGTAAATATTTCAAGGTAGTAGAAAAGGAAGAGCTAAATGCAATAAAGAGGCGTTTTCAGGAGACTTTAGGGCTTTCTCAAAATGAGCTAGTAGAGGCAGCATGTGCGATCCTTACCGTAGAAAAGATGCTTGGCGATGTAGATTCGTTAGTGCAAATGGATGAAGCCGCTGCTAAAAAGCTTTATGCCAGTCGTATTGAGCAGCTCCTTGTCAAGATGGTACAAGATAGTGGTAAGCGCTCTATTTTAACAGTGATGGATGCCCTTGAATTACAGCACTACCTATCTGCCATTGGGCCACAAGAGAAGTTTTTAGAAGTGCCAAAGACGCAGTATGCAAAAGAAGATTTATATACACGCAATGCAGACTTACTAGTAAAAAGTTATCAGGTAAAATTATCAACTGTTACAAAGAAGCAGGTAGGAAATACCATCCCGTTAAAAAGAGTATGGGATTATCAAGCAAGTGAAAATGGGTGGAAAGAGATTGCCGCAAAATTTTCTTTCGATGCCTCTTTAGGCGAAGAAGAGAGGTTTGCTCTATTACGGGGACTGGATAAAAAGCGTTCCAAGCAAGTGGAAGATTTTGTTCGTGGGCTTATTGTGATGCAGTCAAAGGATATGGTAGAAGATTGTCTAGCCAAGCGTGAGTTGAAAGGGGTGACCCTTGTCTATAATCAGGCGCTCAGTGCTGGAGAAAAAGAGAAGGGTTTTGATATGAGCGTTCTTTCCAGCGATCTAGATGCCTTAGAAAATGGTGCCGTTTTGGAAAATTATACGCAAGATCATGAGAAATATGCTCGCATAGTTTTGTTAAAAAAACCTGAGCAGGCAGAGTTTCCCAAGTTTGTCGATGCAAAGCGAAATGGGTACCTTGCAGCGATCATGGAAAGGAAGTTAAAAGAATTAAATGGCGGCAAAGAGCTAGATGAAGTATCACGAGAAAAGTACGCTCATTTTTATCTACGTCACCTTGCAGGGGATAGTGTAGCAAAAGCTATCATCACCGTCGATGGGGAAGGTGCCCGCTATACAGCACATAAAGAAGCACGTATTCATAAATTCTTAGCAGGTGAAGAAATAGATAGCAAGGAAGAGCTCCTCGCTCAATTTAATATGTATCAAGAAGAAGAGGTAGTCTCCCGTGTAGGTAAGAATAAAGAAATTGCCAAAGAAGATTTCTTCGAAATGGAAATAGGGGCAAAGTCAAAGATTCATTATCTAGACAGGGGCGAGCCATACATAGTAGAGCTGCGAGCAAAGAAAGAAGATAGTAAGACTTTGCAGCAAGTAAGAGATGCCCTACATAGAAACCTTCGCCTAGAGGCAAGAAATGGCGTATACAAAGATATAGTAGACTTCATAGAAAGAGATCAGCTATTAGAGATGTCTCGACTAGAAGAGAAGGAGGGAGCATGAGCGTAAAGATAACCAAAACATATGAGTGGGCAAAGCTAGAAGATGGGGTAATCACCATTGGGATCACTGCCAAAGCACAAACAGAGATTGGCGAAATAGTAAACCTTCGTCTCCCAAAAGATGGCATAGATGTAACTTCTGGAGCAGAGGTATTAGTACTTGAATCTACCAAGTCAGCGATAGATGTATATAGCCCTTTTTCAGGAAAAGTTGTCGCCGTAAACAAAGCACTCTTACAAGACATCTCTCTTCTAAATAAAGATCCAGAAAATACAGGGTGGCTATATAAAATAGCTCCTTCCAACATAGAAGAATATCACTCCCTACAAGATTATAATACTAGTAAAGTATAAGATTTTTTTTTATAGTGGTGCTATGTGGTTAGGCGATTTTGATTTCATATCTTTATTAGGGATTTTTATTCAATCTCTCTTCATCCAAAATATTTTGCTCTTTTACTTTTTAGGGATGTGCTCCTACCTAGCATGCTCCTCAAAGCTAAAGACAGCAAATGGTCTAGGAATTGCGGTGTTTGTTGTAATCACCTGCTCAGGGACCATCAACTGGTTCGTACAAAAATTTATCACAGGAAAAGATGCCCTCTCCTGGCTGCCCATTCGTCCCATCGTACAGCTAGACTACCTCCAGCTTATCTTATTTATTGCAATCATCGCCGCCTTCGTGCAAATTTTAGAAGTGATACTCGAGCATATCTTTCCCCCTCTATATCGCGCACTCGGCGTATATCTACCACTCATCACCGTCAACTGCGCCATCCTCGGCGCCTCCCTCTTCAGCAGCGTAAGAGACTACCCACTCATCCCATGCATCGTCTTTTGTCTAGGAACAGGCCTAGGGTGGTATCTAGCAATAATCCTCATAGCCTCCATACGCGAAAAGCTTACCTACTCCAACATCCCCAAAGGTCTAGACGGCATGGGCATCACCTTCATCACCACAGGCCTCATCGCCCTCGCCTTCATGGCTTTTGCCGGCATCAACCTCATTAAGTAGAAGTGGGTTTTTACCCCACACCCCAGCAAAGGGTAATAAACCTTTGCAAACCCGTCGTTGATTTTTTTCGCGTTACGAAAAAAATGGAAGAGGAGTTCTATATTCATTTTTTGTGCATGCACAAAAAATCAGTGAAGGGATTGCGGGAGGGCGCGGCCCTTTGGTGGAGTGTGAGGCAAAGCCTCACGAAGCTGTTTATTGTAGTAACCGTGTTAAGCAGCAGTGGGACGCTGTCCTACACCCTAGTTAAGGGCCGCGCCCTTAACAAACCCGTCGTTGATTTTTTTCGCGTTACGAAAAAAATGGAAGGGGAATTCTATATTCATTTTTTGTGCATGCACAAAAAATCAGTGAAGGGATTGCGGGAGGGCGCGGCCCTTTGTCGGGGTGTGGGGCAGCGCCCCGCAATCATGAAGGGTTGTTATGGGAGAGGGTGTTGTATAGCCAGATGAAGAGGCCGATGATGAAGAAGGCGGAGGGGGCGAGGGTCATGAGGTTGATATTGACATAACGTGAAGGGTTTTCTGGGGTGGCGTAGATAGCGAGGGGGAGGATTTTGTATCCGAAGAGGGTACCGAAGGCGAAGAATTCTCGGAGGAAGGCTACGGCGAGGATGACAAGGCCGTATCCGAGGGCGGCGCCTGCACCGTCTAGCATAGCGAGGAGGGGGGATTCATTGCGAGCAAATGATTCGCATCGACCCATGACAAGACAGTTGGTGATGATGAGGCCAACGAATACGGAGAGCATTTTGGATATATCGAAAAGGTAGGCTTGTAGGAATTGGTCGACGATGATGACGAAGGTGGAGATGATGATGAGCTGAGCGATCATCCGTACGCTGTCTGGCATTACTTTTCGGATGAGGGAGACGAAGAAGGAGGAGAGGGCGGTGACAAATATTACAGCAAGAGCCATTACTAGCGCTGTTTTCATTTGGATAGTTACTGCGAGGGCGGAGCAGATGCCAAGTATTGCAACAAGGATTTGATTTTCTTTCCAAAGGGGCTCGAAAAATGCTTTTTTATTGGTAATTTTTGCCATAGAGTTACTGTACCAGAGGGTTAATTATTTTGCATCTTCTTGAGGAGGGGGATGTATGGGGAGAGGGATGTTGTGAGGGCATTTTGTACACCTTCGGTGGTGAGTGTTGCGCCGGAGATGGCATCTACAGAATAGGTTTTTTCTGCAGATGAGAGAAGCGTCATCATTGCCTTTGGTACGAAGTTTATGCCAAAACTTTCTCCATGGAAGAGGGTTTTTCCCTTGAACTGCACTTGCCATTGAGGGTCCTCTATTTCTGCACCGAGTCCTGGTGTTTCTTTTTGATCGTACCAGGTCATGCCGATGATATGGTTACCATCTTTTGCGATACCTATATACCCATAGATAGCATCCCATAGACCAAAACCATTTACGGGTATTACGACGCCGCCATTTTTTATTTGGTAGAAGAGTTTGAGTTTATCTTGATAAAATCCTTTGCGTGCTCCTTTTTCTAGGTAATTGGTATAGTTTATCCCTTTTTCTTCGAAGGTGAAGACATTTCCCTGCTCATCTAATAGTTTTGGGGTGATATATTCCTTGATAAGTTGCTCTACTTTTTTTCCTTTGCTGGAGATATTTGCAGCTTTTAGGAGGTTGTTATTTTGGTAGAAGTCGCGAGCTTTTTTTTGTTTTGCATCTAGCGCTGTGGAGACGGTGGAGAGGATAAGGGCGGAGAAGCCGCATAGGAGAAAGATAAAAAAGTATGTTTTTAGACCTTTCATTAGATGCCTCCTTTTCCGATAATTACTTTTCCATGTATTCCTCTTCGTCGATAGCGTAGAGCGATACGATCAAGTAGTGGGGAGAAGGCATTGGCAAAGAGGATAGCTAGCATCACTCCTTCTGGGAATGCGGGGTTGATGATGCGGATGATGATGGTCAGGGCGCCGATGAGTGTGGCGTATATTATTTGTGCAGATTTGGTGGTAGGGGCGGAGACGGGATCTGTTGCCATGAAGACTATTCCGAAGGAGAGGCCGCCCATGATGAGTTGTTTGTAGGGAAGGAGGGCGAAGGCCGCTGGTGCTGATGGATTGTCGATGGTAGCATAATAAAAGCAGGCAGCGGTGAAGAGGGCAGCAAGCATTGCTGGGAAGATAATTCGTAGTGAGATGATCCCTGTGAGCACTAGGAGGATCATCCCTATGTGAACGGCGCACTTTGATGTCTCGCCAAAACTCCCTGGAATATTTCCGAAATAGAGATTGGCGTCGTTGTATGGAGCGATGTTGTAGGCAAGCTTAGCAAAATGAAAAGCGCTTTCTAGTTGTTCGGTTTTTAGGCCGAGACCTTTGGTGGTAAAGTCGATAATTTGTTCGGGGGTGAGGGTATTTAGAGAGAGAGCTGCGTTGTAGGAGGTAAGTTTTTGGGAGAGCTCTTTTTTGAGACGTACCTCTTTGGTGAAGGTTAGGGCGAGAGCATCTATTTGTAATCTAGTTACTGTTTTTGGGAGTTCAGCGATGTTTAGAGGCGTTGCGGTGGTGATGGTATCGAAAGAGTTTTTTCGCAAGACGTTGTTATATCTAGCTACATTTTTGGTGGTGTTGAAAGAATTTTCTCCTACCCATACATTTCCTGTCATGTAGCTTGGAAAGGAGAAGTAGAGGATGCACCTGCAGATGAGGGCAGGATTGAAGATGTTCATCCCAGTGCCTCCAAATAGTTCTTTGCCGAGGATAAGGCCAGTGCTAACGCCAAAAATCGTCATCCAATAGGGAAGGGTTGGAGGGAGGATGAGGGCAAATAAGATCCCTGTGACTAAAAACCCTTCTGAGACGGTTTTTCGATGAAGGGAGGCAAAAAAGATTTCTATTACCCCACCAACAAGGTAGATGAGTAGTATTTGAGGGAGGAAAAGTTTCAATCCTGCAAGAAAAATGGTAGGGAAATACTGGAGAACAAAAGAAAAATATCCTTTTAGTGACTCACTTGCAGTGAGATATTTTTCCATCAATCCAATATTCACATTGTCATATAAAATAGCATGGACGCCGCTATTGATGATGGCAAAAAAAGCAGCGGGGAGTAGCGCTACCACTACGATGATCATCACTCTTTTGATATCTATTGGATCATGTACGTAGGGCGCTTTTTTTGAAGTTGTCCCTGGAGAATAGAAAAAAGCTTTGGTAGTTTCTAGAAGAGAGTATAAAAAGGAATTCATTTTATTTATCTACCCTATTATGATATTAGTGGAGGAGACTCTGAAAATTCGGTAACAAGGGAAATTATTGCTGTATCGGAGTCTTTTTGAATGATTGTACCAACATGAATGTGTGATGTCAAAAAAACTTTTATCAAAACGTTATATCTTTTTATTTTGCTCGTTGATGAGCATGCTAATGATAGTAGTTTTTCGTGGACCTATTTTTCATTTTGCTATTAAAACCTATGTCTCCCATAAGATTCCCTTAGAGGGGGAGTGGGACTTTAATTATTCTTATGTTTCGTTGCAAGAACATGGTATTGCATTTCATGATGTCACCCTTTTAGCAGAAGATGAGAGTATTTCTTGTAGTATTGGCAAGATCTTTTGTTATGCACCGCAAGTACAAAAAGCTTCCTTGAAAAATCATTTTATTTTGGAGGATGTGGAGATTGGATTTGCGAAACAGATGGTTTCGGAAGGATCGTCGCTCTCTCCTGATCAACTGCGCTCTATACTACGCACTCTTCGTCAGGTGGAGATTAAAAATGGATTACTTCGTATTCCATCAAGAGAGGTAGCTTTTTCTTTGGGGAAATCTGTCTCTTCCCAAAAGCTAGGCGCCCTCGTCTTTTCTGGAGATCACCATGGTTTGTTGAAGATAGATCTTTCTTCTTGGGCAGATCGATGGATCATGGATGTGGAGGCAAGGCAAAGTAGTGTAAAACACTTTAAAGCCTTTTTTGACTTTTTTATGGGGGAAAAGGTATCAAAGTGGGAGATTGAGAGTGGAAAATTTGATGGACGAGCATTTATCGCTATTTCCTCCCATAATCAAATAAAAGATGCAAGGCTCCACTTTACCTTGTTGAATGGAAAGATGAAAAATGAAGAGGCAGGGATTGACTCTTCTTTTAAACGTGTCTTTTTTGACTTGGACTACCCAACGTCTTCTGAAGAGAAGAATTTAATAGATAACATCAAATTTTCTTCTTCTATTGATGGAGGATCGATCCATGTATATAATGAAAATGAAGAAACGCGTTTTCATTTTAAAGATCTTTCCGGTTTTATGACAATGGATGCATTTACAGAGGCCGCTATTGATGTTACTGGATTTGTAGAAGATGGTGGGAGAGTTCTCCCGGTAAAGTTCCTTGGCAGCCCTACTACGAAAAATGGGGATCAGCTTGAATTAGATTTGGCGCTGCAGATTGACCCGTTATTTGATCAAACAGCACGTGTGCATGTGTTGTGCTCCCATGACGATGGGGAATTTTTACTCCAGACGAAGTTTGATTCGTTGGAAGTGCGTCAGATGATGATCTTTCAAGAGTGTATTTCTTTATTTTATCCTGCAGCGAGAGAATTTTCTATCAGCAAGGGAAAGTATTCTGGGGATATGCTTGTAGCTTTTGACCAACATGGAATTAAAGATTTTTCCCTGCGTAATATGCTTTGTAGTGATGTAGCTTTTTACTCTAAGAGCAATGATATTTCTTTTAGCGCTTCTAAAGTGGCAGGGGAATTAGAGCTGGATTTGTTCCATGAGAAGCGTACCCTTGTTTCTGGTTGGGAAATGGACTTAGAAGATGGATCTTTATTGATTGGTCGAGAAGATGGCTTACCTTTCCATTTTGAAAATACTACCGTTAAAGTGACTGCAAAAGATGGTCGATTTGTGGATTCTTATATCAATACAGAGATCTCTGGGATACGTGGAAGAGCGGATATTGATGGGTCGATGCAAAAACCTATTTTGGATGTTTTATTTTCTGCAAAAGGGGAGGCTTTTTTACAGTGGTTTTCTTCGCCAGCATCTAGCTATGATAATGAGGTGATGATTTCTTCCCGTATAGAAAAAGAGGGGGATAGCTTTTTAGGAACAGGGACGATGACACTGCATGATGAATCCTATAGCTCTGAAATTGCTTTTGACTTTAAGGGAGAGAATAAAGAGATAGAGGAAGTTACCTTTCATAGTGAAGGGATTTTGGGTAGATTTTATCCCTTTTTTAATGAGGTGTTAGGATTTGATTGGTCGCTAGATGGAGATTTTTCTTTGCATGGAAAATATGATAAGGAAAAAATCCTTTGTGCATTTACTGGACGTAATGCTACCTATCGTGAAAAGCACTCTATGATCAAAGGGGCAGAAGGCTCTGGATATTTTGAACGAAATTTAGCAAGTGGTGATTGGTCGATTGATATTACGTTGAATAAGGGCCATAAAAAATTATTTGAGGAGAAAAAATTCTGCTTAAAACACGCTCAGTTGAAGATATCTTCTGGTGAGAAATTTTTCCGTGTACGATCCTTGGAAGGGTTTATGGACCTAGATAATAGCCTGCAAAGGCTTTTTGTGGATGTGCGCCGCTTTGATATGACAAGGGGCGGAAAATATTATGGCGATGTAGCCCTTCGCAATGAAGACTTTGAATTGATGCGCCTTCTTGCAAAGATAGAAGGTGGGGTGTTGACACTGGAGGAAGGGTCCCATCTCTTGGAAGAGAAGGTCGCACTGAAAGAATGCCTTTTTGGAGAGGATTGGAAAATTTCCGCGCAAACCATTTTCCATTTAGATGATATCTTTTTCCCAAAAATGGTGCGCGAAAGAAATATTGGTGATTTGTACTGTGCTTTGGAGCTGGATGGGACAAAATATCATTTTTCTGCAAAGGGGGAAAAGGCCTCTGCCTCCTTAAAAGGGGTGGGGAAAAACTTTTCGGTAGAAGTAAATGGTATTAGCTTTGATGCAGAGGTGAAAGATAACGCTATTTATTTTGGGGAGGGAGTGATCCCTTATGATAATAAGCATCTTCATATCAAAAAAGGGACCCTTTCCCGCAATGGCCTTTTTGCTGATGGAGAAGTTCGTGGTGATGGGGTGGATTGCACCGGCTCTGTTGAGGTAGCATTTGCGGAAGGAATCTCTTGCACAGGGAGCCTTGAAGGAAGTTTTGCACCTTCAAATTTGCAGGGATATGAAATAGTTACTATCACCCCTTTACAATTTAGCTATGATGGGAAGGTTACTCTTGAAGAGGCTCAGTGTTTACTTTGTGAAAATGGACATCAGCTAGCAAAATTCTTTGCCAAGAGAGTTTGTTTTGATGATATCTTAGAGAAGATAGAGATATCAAACCTTTCTGCTGTAGTGGATAAAAAGGTGATCCAAAAAAAATATGAAGTAGATCTATTAGAAGATCTTTCCTTTGCTGGTGATGTAATCCTCTTTCCATCGAAAAAAGATTTTGTAGCAAATATTGCTTGTGAAAAGCAAGATGTAAGGTTGTTTGAGAAGGAGCTTTCTTTTCATCAGGTAGTGGCAAAAGGGAATAAAAAAGCGTTTAAGATTAATGCGAAGATGCCGCTATTTACCGATACCATTGACCTTTCAATGAATGCTTTTTTTGATAAGAAGACCATTGTTCACTTGGATGGATATTTAGGCTCAAAAAAAGTTCTGGATGCTGATGGATTGTATGAGGAAGAATTTGAGCTTCTTCGAGCTAAAGGGGAGCTTGTTGGAGTAACTTTTGATATTACCATCTTCTGAATTGCAGGGGAGTGATTTTAAATTAGAGGCTGGGCTGAATTTGCAAAAGATGAAACCTCTTCTTGCACCTGGAGCTGTAGAGTTTGTAGAGCGCATGGGTTTTTGTAAAGGTTTGGAGGTCGCTGGAAGTATCACTACTGAAGGTTTATCTTTTGAGGGGATTATCAAGGGTACAGACTTTGACTTTTTGGATTACTCTTTGGCAAGCTTATTTGGAAAACTTTATTATCAAGATGGCAAAGTAACGCTTTCTGATTTTTCGGTAGCTGATCGTGCATTGATTGTAAATTGCCCACTTGCATTCTTTGATACAAGTGTGGGTGGTTGCTTGTTTGATACGAAAAAATTTGAGGTAGAAAGCTTACGTCCATGCCTTCTTTCGAGCAAAGGGGAGCGGAAAAAACTCTCTAGCCCATTTATGTTAGAGAAGATCGATTTTCAAAATGTACATGGTGATTTAGCCGATTTAGATTCGTTGCAGGGGAGTGGATATATTTCTTTTGTGAACTCCTTTGATACAGAGACCAATCCTGTTTTTGGTATGGCAAAAGAGATCATTGGACGTATTGGTTTAGATCCTGTGTTGATGGTTCCGGTGGTTGGCCGCCTTGATTTTCAATTAGGTGGTGGAAAGATGAATTTTACGAAGATGGTGGATACTTATAGTGACCAGCAGCGCTCTTACTTCTTCTTATGGCACAAGACTCCTTCTTATATAGACTTTGATGGGAATGTGAATATTGATATTCGAATGAAGCAATATGTGCTTTTTAAATTTACCGAGCTCTTTATTATCTCTGTAGATGGAACTATTGGTAATCCCCAGGTTCACTTGAAATGATGAGTATCAAAGAGCTGCTCTTCCCTTCTCTTTGTCACCGATGTCTCAAGCGCTCCAAGTCAAAGAGCTTTTTATGTGAAGAATGCCTGGTAGTTTTTGATCTTGCTCCTGTGGATAGGGAGGAGAATAAAGATGTGGCGGAGTTGTTTTTGGGTGGGATGGATTTTTTGTATACTAAGAGAAAGAAATACCAAGAATTGATCCTCTCTTGCGCTTTGGTGCAGCTGCATCGTTTGCGGTGGAGAGTTTCAGAAATTCACTGCGAGCCTGAGTTGGTATATTTAAAAAAGGGGCTTTGTAAGAATATCTCTTTGGAGGGGAGGATGCCATTGTATCTCCTTCACCGTCGAGAAAACCCTATTTTACTTGCTCCGATGAAAAAGCATCGCCTTATTTTATATGTGTGAGCATACAAAAACAAAATGCTCATCTTTATGTAGATTGCCTGCAAAACGCTCTTCAAATGCTGTGAGCGCTGGGATCATCCCATCACCCATCAGTTTTGAGGAGAATGTTTGCTGTACATAGTAGTGAAGGAGAGTAGTGTTTGGAACATCATCACCTGCTTTTGAAATTGCAAAAGTATTTCGATCAATGCGCCAATTGGAAAGGGTACTTGTTGCATGGGGATCTAATACGATGATACCTTTTTTTGTAAGGATGGTGAGGAGCAGATGCGCATTTTGTATCATTTTTGGTGTCGCTTGCTGTGGGAATCCAATTGTTTCTAAAAAGTTTGTTAGGAGGATTGGTGCAAGGGTTTGTGCCAACTGGGTATTTATTTGTCTTCTTCTTTGTGGAGATAGAATAACTGGAAAGCGCTTTGTATCTAGATGGCGCTTTTCCCATATTTCTGGTCCTGCTGCTTGATCTCTTTGTAGCGCTTGATCACTTACTACATAGATCTCTTTTGTCTTGGTATCTATTCGTAGATTGCCTACTGCTTGCGGGTAGAGCCTTCGCACACGCCCCATCATGTATTCTAGCTCTACCCCATGAGCTCTTCTTGTCCATCTTCTGTTGTGAACAATACAGTCAAGTAAGTTTGGTGCGCCAGCTTCTGTTTGCCAGGGAAAAATAGCTCTTTGAAGTACTCGCATCATAGATTAATCCTATGAATGAGAAGATAGCATAAAGAATTATTTTAAGACTAGGATTCAATGTCTTGTTTCGTCATTTGGATCTGACGCTTGAGTGTTTCGTCGCTCTCTAGCTGCTTTTTAATCTTATTCCAAGAGTGTAAGAGTGTGGAGTGTGTTTTTCCTCCAAAAGAGGAGGCAAGCTTCATTAAGCTGTCATTGATCATCTCCTTGGCAAGATACATCGCAACTTGTCTTGGGAAAGCAATTTCTTTTGCACGAGAGTTTCCTTTAAGATCTTGGACACGGACGTTGTACATGGAGGAGACGCTTTGTAAGATTTTTTCCACGGAAACTTTCTTTTTCGGAGCGAAAGAAAAGAGCTCACTTAGTGTTTTTTCTACGATCTCTTGTGTTACTTCCATGTTCATTAAGCCGCAGTACGCACCAAGTCTATTGATTGCCCCTTCGAGTTGTCGTACGTTGTTAAAAATATGCTCCGCTATGAAGAAAGCCACTTTATTTGGAATGCGGATTCCTTTTTTTTCTGCTTTGTATTGTAAGATTGCAACACGTGTTTCTAGATCTGGAATTCCTACATTTGCAACAAGGCCCCACTCCATTCTTGCGATCAATCTTTCTGAAAGCTTTAATTGACTTGGTGGTTTGTCGCTGGTAATTACAATTTGTTTGTTATCGTTGATCAGTGCTTCAAAGGTGTTACAAAACTCTTCTTCGAAATTGAGTCTACTTTGTAAAAACTGGATATCATCGACGAGTAAGATGTCTAGGTTACGGTAAAAGCGCTTCATTTTATCTACGGTTTTATTGCGAAGGTTATCGACAAGGTCGTTGATGAATGCTTCGGTGGTGATACATTGTACACGAAGTTTTTTGTGTTGCTTTTTGATTTCGTGACCGATGCTATGAAGTAGGTGTGTTTTTCCAAGACCTACGCCGCCATGAATGAAAAGGGGATTGTATGATTGACCGGGCCTTGTTGCAACACCAAGGGCTGCGGATTTTACAAATTGATTGGAGGGACCTTCAATAAAGTCTGCAAAAGTGTAACCTTTATTTAACCTTACTCCTTGTCTTGGCTCATAGCCAGGTGTGAGGATAGTTTGAGGAATAACAGGTTTGACTTCTTCTTTCTTTTTTGGAGCTACTGGTTCTGCAATTACAAAGTTAACAAGAGGGTTTTTCGACGAGTCAGTAGGTATGAAGGAAGCGAGTTCTTTTTTATAGTTTTCGAGTAAGTAATCGCCTACAAATACGTTTGGAACTTGAAGAGTAATTCCTCTTTCATCACCCTTGATAACTTTGATGGGAGCAAGCCAGTTCTGGAATTCCGCTTGAGAACATTTTTCTTTCATGAAAGAGATAAACTCTTCCCACATATGTTTTGTTTCTTCTAATAACATAAAGAAAATATCTCTCCTACTTCCAACAATAAACAGTTTATGAACAATGTTTCCACAACCCTTTAACCGAGCTATTCTTACGGCTAAAGACTATCACCAAAATATATTAGGGCGCAAGGTTTTTGTCTATAAATAAACTAGAAGAAAGTAACTAACTCACATTCATCTGTATGCAAGAAGAAGAGCATCTGCATTTTGTGCTAAGGCAAAGTTTTTTGCTTTGGTAAGATCTTTTGCAAGTTTTTTTGCACGCTCAGTATATCCTAACAGAAAAAGAGCTTTAGCTCTGTTGAGCAATGTAGCTTCATGGGTAGGATCAAGAAGTAGCGATTTATCAATCATCTTTAGAGCTTTATCATTTTCTCCCATTTCTAAATAGATGGCACCAAGTGTTTGGTGATCATAGACAGATTCTTTATCTAAGATAATGAGTGCTTCGAAAAACTTTAGCGCTGTTTCGTAGTGACCTTGCTTGACATAGGAGTAGCCCACAAATCGCAAATCTTGCAAATCATTTCCGTCCCATCCTAATAACTCTGCCCAAGGCGTATCACTCATACTTTATCCTTTTTGAATCCTCTTCATTTCTCCATCGATATGCTCTTTGATTCGGTTGATCTCCCCAATCGTGGAAACAAGTGATAATAACGTATTTGCCTCATTTTCTACACTACTTTTTTCCGCTGCTGGCGCTGCAGATGGGGCTGCACTGGAAGGAGGCATGCTGCGCTCTTCTTTGATCCCCTCAATTCTCACTCCCATAGCATCTAGTTTATCTTGGGGGCCAAATTTTTCTGTGAGCTGGTTGGAGAGAAAGGCCCTTTTGGTGTTATAGCCTTTTGTATCGGGTTTTTCTGCTGCTCCCCAAGGGGATCTAGCTGTTCTCCCAGGGCTAACCACGGAATCTGTTGCAGAGTCAATACTAGTATCTAGCGTATCCATGGATACCGAATCTCTTACTCTGCTTGCATCGTCAAAGTGGCCATCATCTTGATTGGATTTGTTTTCTTCAAACTGAATGGAGTAATCTATAGGAAGATTATCCACGGTTATTTTGCTACTATCTGCCATATCATCTTTGTATAAATAAAATTTTAATTTTACACAACACTTTATAAGGTGATAAATGGACAAAATCAAGCATGTTTATTGGTGGTGGCATATTTCTTTAGAATTAGTATCAACTAAGGCATTTGTCATGGGATCTATTCAACATCGCTATACAATCTCCAATTAATGTTAAATTAAAATGCATTTTCAGATGGTAAAGAGGTAATAGTGCTCTTCTAAAAAAGCAATTCCCACCAATTCCCATTTTTTTATTTTTTCTTAATTCCTTTGTAGCTCTCGCTTTGTGGAAAATCTTGTAGAAAACTCATGGAAACTGCCCCTCTTTTGATTGTCAAAATAAGGATAAAAAGGTATTCTGTGGGAAAACGTGGGAAAATAGGCAGTACAAAATATGAGCAAAGGATTTTTTAGCGGTTCTTATGCAGCAAAATTGGACGAGAAGTCCCGTTTTGTATTGCCACAAAATCTTCGTTACCAGTTGGTAGAAAATGGAGAGCTTGCATTTTCTATTGGTCTATCAATGGGTGGATGTTTAGCGATTTATAAACAAAGTGAGATTGAAGCTTTGGTGGAAAAGTTCCAGCAAAGAAAGCACATTGCAAAATTTCAGAAGTTTTTTACCCTTTTCTTTTCGACTCTTGTAAATACTACTTGTGACAAGGTGGGGAGAGTGACTCTTCCAGCTACGCTTAAGCAAAGTATTGGTATTGAAAAAGAGCTGATGATTGCTGGTGCTTTGGATAAGATTGAGATTTGGCCAAAAGAGAAGTATGAAAAGCTATTCAATGTAGAGTCTATGGACCCTGAGTCTTTTGATGGTTTAATGGAAGAGGCTTTTGGAACAGGAACAGAAAGTGCAAATTTAGAAGAGATATTAGAGAAAACGACAGCGAAGGTGAGAGTGTAATGAAAAAGACAGCAAAAACAAAAGATGAGAAAGGTTTCCCTCATATTTCTGTGATGAAAGATGAGGTACTAGCAAGTTTTGAAGGGAAAGAGCTCAAGGTGTTTTTTGATGGCACCCTTGGAGCGGGAGGGCATGCAGAAGCAATTTTGGAGGCTCATCCAGAAATTGAGATGTATATTGGTTGTGATAGAGATATTCATGCCCTAAACATCGCAAAAAAGCGGCTGGAAAGATTTGGTGACAAAATGCACTTTGTACAAGGAAATTTTTCAGAAGTAGAAAAACATCTTGCATCTTTAGGGGTGGAAGAGGTGAACGGTTTTTTTTTGACCTAGGAGTATCGTCTATGCAATTTGATGATGAAGATAGAGGCTTTAGTTTTATGAAGGATGGTCCGCTGGATATGCGGATGGATAAGGAGACTCAGGTTTCTGCAAAAGATATTATCGCCAAAATGTCGGAAAAAGAGCTTGGAGTGATCTTCAAAGATCTAGGGGAAGAGAGACTTTGGAGACATGCTGCAAAGGCTATTACAAAAGCTCGTCAAAAAAAACCTATTGAAACTACTGCTCAGTTAAAAGAGGTGGTAGAAGAGGTGATTCCTAGAAGAGGAAAAACGCACCCTGCGACGAAGGTCTTCCAAGCAATTCGCATGTATGTGAATAAAGAGCTGGAATCTATCGAGCAGTCATTGAAAGATGCTTTGAAGCATTTAGCTCCCGGTGGACGTGTCTCTGTGTTGTCATTTCACAGTTTAGAAGATCGTATTGTAAAAAATATCTTTCGTTCTGCCGCAGAACCTTTGAGGGATTTACGTGGGATGAAAATCTCTGCCGCAAAGATTCAGGTAATAACGAAAAAACCAATTGCTCCCACTCGATTGGAGAGCAAAAGAAATAGAAGAGCAAGAAGCGCAAAGTTAAGAGTTGCAGAAAAACGTTAAGGAAACGGAAAACGATGAATAAAGGGCCCTTAGGAAAGATTTTGATATGTGTGATATCGTTTTCTGTAGCTCTTTGCGCTTATTTGCATGCTAGAAACCATGTAACCAAAAAAATGATCCACCTTCCTAGCCTCTCTCATGAGCTTGCTTTGATTGAAGAGCAAAATACGATTTTGCGCTTTGAAGTGGAGAGATTTGAAAACCCATCT
>JAHZKV010000068.1 GCA_022600215.1 bacterium | reverse complement strand
GGCTAAACAGACTCCCTTGATCATCACCTTGAGCAGAATTGCTCTTTGCCCCGTATTTCTCATTATCTACCTGTTCTACGCCCAAATGGGAATTCCGCTAGCCCTTCTCCCCTATATCCTACTCTCTATTGTTACAGTACTAGAACTCACCGACATCTTTGATGGCCTAATTGCTCGCCGAACAAATAGAGTGACCACCTTAGGAAAAATTTTAGATCCGATGGCAGATAGCATTGTTCGCCTATCAGTTCTCTTTACCTTCACCAAAGGACTTATCCAACTACCTGTCCTTTTGACGCTCCTCTTTCTTTTTAGAGAAATTATTATCAGCACCCTTAGAACCCTTTGCGCCCTAAATGGCACAACTCTTGCCGCACGATTTTCAGGAAAACTCAAAGCCGTTATCCAAGCAATTGCCATCATCTGTATCATAGTAATGATGATACCTTACTCGCTTGGCTACATCTCCCTCTACACCCTTCAAATTACTTCCGCATGGATCATTGGCGCAGCGGCAATCTACACGCTCTTCTCTGGCTTAGAATACCTCTACGTACACAGAGGCGACATCAAAGCTGCTATCGCCCCTGCATAAGTTATAATATGCACTCTATTTTTTAGTTTTTTTGTCGAAGAGACGGAGCACTTTTATCCAAAGAGAGATAAAAGGCGAGGTCATAAAGCCTGGAAGAAAAGAGAAGATACCAAGCAGCTTCCACTTACCACCAAGAAGCCAATATGGTCGAAGCAATGCATTCCCTTTTACCCAAACTTTTGGCCCATCTACAATCACCATGCGCGATTTTTTATTACGCAAGAAAGCGTAATTCCCCTGGAAAACTAGCTTAGCCTTTTTTCCATCAAGAGAAGACATCATAAACATCTTTGGATTCTCTTTTTTTATTCTGTTTACCACTCTTTTACATGCTGGGCAGCTTGTGTCGTAAAATAACCTTTTCATTTCTTCTCCAATACATTTTTCTTAGTCTTTTTCATCGCATCAAATTCTTTTGCCAAAGCAAAAATTTCTTCTTCACTAATATCTGGCTCTTTCATCTTCATTTGTAGCGCCTCCCCTTTTCGTTCCCATTCCCTATCTATCAACTTTTGGCACAACATAGCAACGCCTCTTTCTTCTTTATTCACATCCATGCGCTTTTTTTTCAGCTCCTCCAAAAACTCTATCTGCTCCTGCGTAAGCGATGCACCAAGATGCAATAAATCAATAGGCCTCTCTTCATCATATAAGCTTTTAGCAAGGCCAAAGACCTTTTTCGCAGGAGCGCTATCTAAAAAGCTCTCTTCAATATTTTCCATCATCATCTGCAAGTGTTTTTCTTCACTCACGAGCAACAACCAACGAAGTAAGTCCTTTTCCAAAGGATCCATCCCCTTTTTACGAGGAGCTGCTTGTAAAGGCGGCACTTTTGTTGTAACCAAGTACTTACTCGGAACAAGGAGTAAACGAGAGAGCTCTTTTTCTCCTTCATGAATCATGATAGGATATTTCCACTTTGCCATCATCTTTTTTATCGTCGCAGCAATAGCATTTTTCCCAGCAGGAGTTTTTGCTTTTCCACCTCTAGAGAGCATCCGCACCACAAAAGAGAGATACCCCTCCTTTTGATGGAGTAATCGATCAAAAGCTTCTTTTCCCTGCTCCACTAAGAAAGTATCAGGATCCATCCCCTTTTCAAAACTACTTACAAAGACTTCTACGCCCTCTTTTTGGAAGAGCTGGCCCACTTTTTGTGCAGAGGTATCCCCTGCCTCGTCCCCATCAAAGCAAATAACCACCTCTTTCACGCCAAGTTTGAGCAATTCATGGACATGCTCCTCTCCAAAGGCTGTTCCTTGCGAAGCCACCGTATAATCATACCCTTCAAAGATCAGGCGAAGTGCATCAATTTGTCCTTCTACAATAAGAGCTCGGCCCGTTTTCGCAATGGTGCGGCGACTATAATTTAATCCAAAGAGCGTTTTCGATTTTTTAAATGCTTTGGTCTCTTTGGTATTGATATATTTCCCGCCAAAGACATGATCGGAAATCTTCCTACCCGAAAAACCAATAACATTTCCCACCCCATCATGAATAGGAAACATAATTCGCTCCGAAAAAAAAGGGCGATTTGTCGAACCAGACAAAATACCCGCCTCTGCAAGAATAAAATCACTAAACTTTTCACTATGGTAAAAGCGTTTTTGAAAATTCTCCTCTTTAGGAGCATATCCAATTTGAAACTGCTTGATAAAATCTTCGCCTATGCCGCGCTTGGCAAGATACTCTTTCGCCTCTTTTGCCTCCTCACTGTAAAGAAGGTGAAAATGAAAAAATTCTGCGGTGCGGCTATTGATCTTATACAACTCGCGCTTATTATCTTTTGCGTCCTCTTTCTTTCCCGTATAGCTAAGCAAAATGCCATATTTGTTAGCCAAATACTCCACCGTTTCATTGAAAGTAAGGCCTAAAAAATGCATCAAAAATGCAACCCCATCTCCATGGGCACCGCACCCAAAGCAGTGATAGTGACTATCTCCAGCACTCACCGTAAAAGAAGGGGTCTTCTCATTATGAAAGGGACACAGCGCTTTATATTTTGCACCAAAGCGCTTCAACTCAATATGAGATCCAACAATCTCCACCAAATCCATCCGATCGCGCAAGAGCTCTAAACATTCTTTTGTCAATAAAGGCATAGCGCCATTTTAGCAAAAAACTCCGCGTAAGTCCATCCGATTTTTCAAATTTATATCTTTAAAAAAAACTAACAATCAAGTATAGTTGCGCTCTATGAGCGAAAAAGACACCAAACACTTTACTAAAAGGATCTATTCGGCTAGTAACGACCCCTCGTCATTACTAAACAGAACGCTCGTCCCACGAAAAAACCCCTCTGAAAAAGATGCTCCCCACTGGAAAAAGCTCTGTGAGATCTTACAAGATTTACAAAAACTCTCTGCCACAAAAGACATGGAAAAGACAGAAGTATGGATAGAAAAAACGATCCATGAGCTAGAAGCACTTCTAGAAGATGCAGGCATTGAAAAAAGAGGAAACGCTATGCAACATATAATGAACACCATTAAGGGAAAATGAAAGTAGCAGAAAAAGAAACTACTCCCATGATGAAGCAGTGGGAACAATGTAAGCAAGATGCAGGCGATGCTCTCCTCCTCTTTCGTTTAGGAGATTTTTACGAAGCATTCTTCGAAGATGCCGAAAAGCTCTCCTCTGCCCTGATGATCACCTTTACCAAGCGCGGAAACACTCCTATGGCAGGGATCCCCGTCTCCACGCTGGAAGGCTATCTAGAAAAGCTAATCGATAAAGGAATCTGCGTTGCCATTGCCGAACAAACTGAAAACCCAGCAGATGTCAAAGGGATTGTGGGCCGCGCCGTAACAAGGGTCGTAACACCTGCAACATTCACCGCCTCCAAAGACCAAAACTCTGGCACCAACAACTTCTTATGCGCCATCTCCCTCCTCAATAAAAACTATGCCATCGCCTATACAGATACCTCTACAGGAGAATTTTTCTTTTCCTCTTTTGATTCCGCCTCAGAAATGGCAGCAGAAGTACTTCGCATCGCACCAAAAGAAATCCTGATATCCAAAGCCCTCCTTAGCAAAAAGCTAAGCTTTGTCGAAAAGATACAAAAAAATAGCACCAGCACCTTTGTACCAGTAGACGCCCTATATTTCGATCATAAGCTATGCATCGAAAAGCTCCAAAAGACCCTTGCCGTTGCCTCCCTCGATGGATTTGGCCTCAAAGGAGAAACCGCCTCCACCAATGCATGTGGCGCCCTGCTCACTTTTTTAGAAAACGATCTATTTTTTGATATTTCCGTGATCAAAGAGATTCATAAAAGGGAGACAAAAAAGTATCTTTCCATCGACAAAAATGCCCTTGCCCATCTCGAAATTTTTTATAGCCAAAATGGCCCCTCCCTCTTTCAGGTAATCAACTACACCAAAACTGCAATGGGAGAGCGTCTCCTTAAAAATTCCCTCTACTACCCTCTCACCAATAAAGCAGCCATCGAAAAAAGGCAAATGCACACCGCAGAGCTCCTAGAAAATGAGGTAGAGCTCACCACTTTCCTCACCGGCATCAAAGATATTGAAAGGCTCAACGCCAAGACCCTCGCAGGCAAAGCCCACCCTTCCGACCTCGCGCTCCTTGCCACCTCACTAGAAAAACTCTCTCCCCTCATGGGTGCGTTAAAAGATACCCTCTCCTCCATCACAGCAGGGTGCACACTTCCCGCAGTAGTAAGCGAGATTCTACGCACGATACACATTCAAAGTGGGCCCTATTTTATAGCAAAGGGAATAGATGCTCGCCTAGATCGCCTCAAAGAGCTGGAAAACTCCTCTGCTTTACATCTAAAGCGCTATGAAGAAAAGTGCAAAGAAGATTTTGGGATCAAGTCACTAAAAGTTGGGCACAGCAGAGCTTTTGGGTACTACATCGAAGTTTCCAAAAAATCCTCCCATCTCGTTCCAGAAAGTTTCACCCGCAAGCAAACACTCGTAAATGGTGAGCGCTTCATCACCAAAGAACTACAAAAAATTGAGCAAGAAATTCTTTCCGCAAAAGAAGAGGCAGAGCAGCTAGAGCAAGCAATTTTTAGCAACCTTGTAAGCAAAACCATAGCAAGCCAAAAAGAAATTCTTCGTGCAGCAAAATGCATAGCAAAGATCGATCTCATCCACTCCCTAAAAATCCTCGCAGAGCAAAAAGGATATGTCCAGCCAGAGCTTACCGATGGCGTATCCATCGAAATAGAAAAAGGTGCCCATCCCATCCTCCTAGCCATGATGAAAAGGGAGCAATTCATCCCAAATGATATCTTCCTAGATGAAAAATTCCCCCTCTCCATCCTCACAGGGCCAAATATGGCAGGAAAATCCACCTACATAAAATCGGTAGCGCTCCTTACCATCCTTGCGCAAATTGGTGCATTCATCCCAGCCCTTTCTGCAAAGATAGGGATAGTAGATAAGATATTCACCAGGATTGGTGCTCAAGACGATCTAGCGCGTGGGCAGTCCACCTTCATGGTAGAGATGACAGAAACAGCGCATATCCTCCGCTCAGCAACACCAAAATCCCTCATCCTCCTAGATGAGATTGGAAGAGGGACAGGAACACTTGATGGGATAGCCCTAGCCAAAAGTATCGCTACCTATATCGCAAAAGAAGTTCGCGCAAAGACGCTTTTTGCTACGCATTATCTAGAGCTGACAGAGCTAGAAGGTGCCCTTCCAGAGGTGATAAATATCCGCTCCATGGTTTCAGAAAAAGGAGATAGCATCACCTTCCTCCACACCATAGAAGAAGGGAAAGCCTCCAGCAGCTACGGGATTTTTGTAGGAGAATTAGCCGGCCTTCCTAGAAGAGTTATTTTAGATGCCAAAGAAAACCTAAAAAATCTTAAGCCTGAAGAAAAAACCAAGAAAAAGCCCCGCGCACAAAAACAATATTCCCTATTTACAGAAGAAGAAAAAGATCCTATCATCAAAGAAATAGAATACCTTGATCCAAACACCCTCTCCCCTTTTGAGGCTCTAGAAAAAATAATGCAATGGAAAAAAAGCCTCCTGTAAAACCCTCTATCTTCGATAACATCCCAAGCAAATGTGGCGTATACATCATGCGCGACAAAAATAAAAAAGTGCTCTATGTTGGGAAAGCAATAAATATCAAGCAGCGCATGCAAAACTACAAAAGTGGCAGAGAAGATACGCGACTACAAATCCCCTTCCTTCTAGAAAAGGTTACCTCCATCGATACCTTTATCACCTTCACAGAAAAAGAAGCGCTCATCCTAGAAAATACCCTCATAAAAAAGCACAAGCCCAAGTACAACGTCCTCCTAAAAGATGATAAAAATTACCAGTGCATCACCCTTCAAACCTCCACAGAAACTCCAAGGATTTCCATAGATCGCTATCCACTAAAAAATCCCAAGGGATTTGTCACCTCCAAACCATTCACCAGCGGCCTCCTCGCCAAGACCCATTTTGAGATCCTCCGAAGGGTCTTCCGGCTACGCTCTTGCTCAGATAATGAATTTCGTACCAGAACAAGGCCATGTATTCTCTACAACATCGAAAAATGCCACGCCCCTTGTGTAGGGAAATGTTCTAAAAGTGACTACGCCTCCTCCGTAAAAGGAGCAAAATACTATCTCGGCGGAGATACAGCAAAGGTAAAAAAATATCTCAAAGAGGAAATTCAAAAAGCCTCCGAAAAAATGAAGTATGAAAAGGCTGGCCATTTTCATAAAATGCTAACAGCGATAGAAAAATCAGGTGCAGGAGAAGTGCGGGTAACCAGCGCAGAAAATGTCGACGTCTTCGCCATCATCCGCAAGTCAGGCTTCTGCATCATATACAAGCTCATCTTCCGAAAAAATTTACTCATCGATGGGAACCACTATATCTTCGAAAATGTAGCCAGCGATAGCGGTGGCACCCTTACCGCCTTCCTCCTCCAGCATTATGAAGAAGCCAAAGATAAGCCCAAGTATATCTACACCCCCATGACCCTAAACGAGGAAAAAGATCTCTCCTCCCTCCTCAAGATAAAAATAACCGAACCAAAAATTGGCGCCAAAAGAAAGCTTCTAGACCTCGCACTAGAAAATGCCAAAGAGGTCTTCGAAAGAGAAGCCCTCTCCACAGAGTCTTCCAAGGAGATGCTCCTTGAGCTAAAAACAACGCTCTCCCTCAAAAAAATCCCCACACACATCGAGTGCATCGATACCTCCTGCCTCTCTGGAAAAGATGCCGTAGCGGCAGTAGTAGTATTCAAAAATGGTGTGCCCGACAGATCTTCTTATCGTAACTACCATATCGATCAAGACAAGTACCATGACGATATCTCCGCCATGAAAGAGACCATCAGAAGAAGATATAGCAAGATCAAAGAACATCCAGACCTGATCATCATCGATGGAGGAAAAGGGCAGCTATCTACCCTCAACAACATCCTCAAAGAGCTAGACATCATCAATATCGAAACATGTGCTCTCACCAAAGAAGAGCATCGCCATGATAAAGGGCTCACCAAGGAAAGGGTATTTACCACAGCAAAAACTTCGGCCACCACCTTCGATAGGCATAGCGAACTCCTCTTCTTCCTACAAAATATTAGAGATGAAGCTCACAGGCGCGCCATCACCTTCCACAGAAAGAAAAAGATAAAAGCAACCATCGCCTCCAAGCTAGACGCCATCGCAGGCATCGGCCCCACCAAAAAAAAGCTCCTTCTAAAAACCTTCGGTTCCGTAAAGGGAATAAAAGAAGCATCAGACAACGATATCCTAAGTCTCCCCTCCCTCTCTACCAAAGATCTAAAAAACTTACGCGATATACTATGATATGGGGCGCTGCCCCATACCCCGCTAAAGGATCATGATCCTTTAGAATCCTTTGATGGATTTTTTTTGCAAAAGCAAAAAAAATGAATCAGGTACAAATTTGTTTAAGATGAGGTGATGAAGTCTTCGAGGTCTTCTTCTTCCAGAGCTGCATCTTCTGAAGGAGTGTTTTCTTCCAGTTTTGGGCGCTCCAGCAGTAAATTTTTAAATACCACGTGAACAGAGGTAACGTGTAGACCAGTAAGGCGCGTCACTTCTTGAACGATCTTTTCTTGAATTTCTTCCGATTTTTCTGGCAAAGAGATGCCATAGTAAACATTTAACTCCACTTTGATACTCACTGAGCGATTCTTCGGATCTTGCTCTACATAAATTCCTTTAATACGCTCTAAGCCCTCACGGCCCAGCAAGTTATCCATAAGTGTCCCTTCCAAAAGGCCCACGCCATCAATACCAGAGAGGCATTTGATCGTAATAGACTGAAAGACACGGGTTTCAATATCTCGAATGTAAATAGTTTCTGGAATATCAATCTCTTTCGTATCCAAATCTTCAAAATTATCTATCTGTTCGTCCATCCTTATCCTCACAAATGTTATGGCCCAATTCTGTCGTATTTTGCCTATTTTATCAATAAGAAACTCCAAAAAATCCAAGGATTTTTCTAGCAATAGCCTCATCATCAATTGCTAACAATCCAAAAAAGGGTTATACTCAACAAACACTTCCCTTAAAAGAGAAGAAAATTATAGGATGCAGATATAGAAGGAGAAGGATATTATGCTTGAAGGTGCCCTATTTACTATTACCAATCTACTCGGCTCGACTGCAGAGCAGCAGGAGGTACCTGGCTACTTTTTATTCCTCATCCCCCTCCTTTTTGCTATTTCTTGCTACACGCTCGCCAAAAAGCTTGGACGCAACCCTATTATTTGGGCTGGCTTAGGCCTTATCTTTAACCTTATTGCCCTTATTGCTCTTGCCTTTAGCGCAAAAAAAGAAACTGCAAAAAGCAACCCCATTAAAGAAACTACAGGAAATGGAGTGATGCACAACGATGGCGCCGCTGCCATCAACGATGATTCTTTTGAAATGCCAAAGGCTCCAAGGATCTCCTCCTCTAAAAGCCTTAACTGGCACTACATAAATTCTGATAATGAAATCAAAGGCCCATTCTCCCTAAACGACCTCCGAAAAGAGATCCACACTAATAAATTAGACTCCACCACCTACATCTGGTGCGATGAGTTTGAAGAGTGGACACAAATTACCGAATTCTCCAATGCCTCATTGCTGTTAGATAGCGACTTTATCGAGTAAGCGCAAAAAAGACCCTTGCAAGTCATTCCATTATTGGCTCAAAGCACGCTCCAAATTCTTGCAATAATTTATACTTCCACTCAGATTGAAGGGCAAGTTCCTAGCTCCCACTACTTTTCCTACCGTTTGAAAATATGCTATTTGTGCACCACAATAAGGCAAAAGCAGACCTTTCCACTGAGCTTGGGTATAGGGCTCTCCATCTAAGCAAATAGTTACGCAGCTAATAAAAGCTTCCTGTTCACTCGCGAGACAAAGCCCTACATTTTCACGCACAAGCACTCTTGCTAAAAATCCTTCTAGACCTATTGTACTTTGCTCCACAGCTTGCCCTGCTGCCTCTATGACTATCCCGAGTGTAGTTGCAATGAACGTCCAAGCTTCTTTAGATTCAACTTCAGGTGCCTCTTTACTCCTTGAACAAATATAAGATGCTACAAGTCCTGAAAATTCCTCTTGAGTTAACCTACCATTTCCAAAAGATTCTCCACACAATCCTTCTAACAACCTATACGCTTCTAGTATCTTTCCTCGCATTGGCGTCCTTGCGAAAGGGCTCAAATAGGAAAACGCAACCTTATATTCTTTATCTTTATCAAAAACATTCAAAGCGTTACGTAGCTTGATATACGCATCAAACCTCTTGAGGCAAGGATCATTAACTTTCCCAATATTTCTTTTTATTTCATTTAGAAGCAAACCCATCTGCATAGAAATAAAACTTTGCGCCAGCTGATCAAATGCTTCTTGTGTTAACTCTCTTCTATCGCATATAACCTGTAATCTCAATTTAAGATGATCAAAAGGACCTAGAACATCATCGTCCATATCTGCATCGAAAGCTTTTACCTCACGTGGAACACACTCAAGATATCTATCTAGTGTAAACTTTTCTTGGGGTGGGTCCTCTACATCAACATCAGAAGGAGCGTCCTTGCCACCTACTTCCACATCATGACCACTAAAGAAATTAATTGCAGCATATAGCAAGCCTGCAACTACTGCACCAATGCAAAGTAAAGCAAGAACAACCACTCTATCGTCTAACCCATTACTAACAGGAAGAGACGATTCCCCTACCGTTACAGGATTCAAAACTACTCTATCACTTACTCCATCCATATTTAATCTCCCGATTTTATTATTAACTAATTATAAAGAACACCTAAATTTAATTGCATAAAAAAAGCCCTAGATTCGAAAACCTAGGACTTATAAAAATTAACTTACTCAGCAATATTACCAAGAAGACTTTGTAATCCCAGGAATTAACCCAGCAAGAGCCATCTCTCTAAAGCAAAGTCTAGAAACACCAAACTTTCTCATATAACCTTTTGGTCTTCCACTAAGCTGGCATCTGTTGTGCAAACGAACTTTTGAAGAATTTTTCTTCATTTTGTTCAGCTTGTCCATTGCCTCTTCTTTTTCATCAAAAGAAGAATTCAAATCTTTAATTACCTTTTTTAGAGCTGCTCGCTTCTCTGCTGCATTTTGCACCATTTTAGCGCGCTTATTCTCTCTTTCTACTAGTGATTTTCTAGCCATTCATTTTCCTCTCTATTTTTTTCTTGCTGGTCCAGTTTGGCGCTGTTTACGTCTTGAATCGGTTTTATTGATTACGTATAATCTTCCTTTACGGCGAACCAGCTGATCCCCTTTACTCTTGTCTGCTTTTACAGAAGCTCTAACTTTCATGTTGTGTTCCTATTTGCAATTATTTTGTTAAATATAGGCAATAGGATAACAGTTTCAGGAATTATTGACAAATATTATCTCTTCTTGCTATCATATTTGCTATTACTAGATAAAAAATAATTGAGAGTCATGAATTATGAAAAGAACTTACCAACCAAGCAAGATCAAGAGAAAAAGATCCCACGGATTCCGCGCAAGAATGGCAACCAAAGGTGGCCGCAGAGTAATTTCTCGCAGAAGACAAAAAGGCAGACACTCCCTATCAGTATAGGTCTTGCCTTCACAAAGGCTATGCACCTGCGTAAGCGATTCGAGTATAATAAAATTCGTAAAACAGGTAAGAAGTTTTATGGACGGGCCCTTTGTTTTCAATTTATTTATACCAACTCTCCCCTCCCAAAACTTGGAATCACCGTTTCTAGAAAATTTGGTGGCGCAGTGAAAAGAAATTTTTTTAAGCGCAGAGTAAGGGAAGTATTTCGAAAAAAACAAAGCCTGTTCCCCACCCCCATCGCAATCAATATATTGCCTCTGGAGCGGGCCAAAACTGCAACATACGAAGATTTTTTAGAAGATTTTGATAGACTTATTGAACAAGAGTTAACCAAAGAGTTTATTGAGGAAAAAGAGATAGAACTAGTAAAGGGATAATATTTAATGACATTAAAACTGAACCCTCCCCAAGAAAAAGCACGCACCACAATCAAAGGAAGAGTGCTTGTACTAGCAGGAGCGGGCTCGGGAAAAACCTCCGTTCTAACCGAAAGAATCCTCCACCTCATTAATGACCACCAAGTACCTCCAGAAAGCATTTTAGGGCTCACCTTCACCAACAAAGCTGCGAAAGAAATGCGCGAGCGAATCGCTAAAAAGACTGGGAAAAAACTTGCAGCCCAAATTCCCCTTTTCACTTTTCATGGCTTTTGCCTTGGTGTCCTAAAAAAAGAGATTGGCCACCTTGGATATACAGGTACCTTCTCTTTATACGACGAAAAAGATAAGCAGCGCCTTGAAGATGAAGTCTATGAGAAACTAGATGAAAAAGAAAATGAGGAGATCACCCAAGAAAACTTCCGCACCGGCATGATGGAAGTATTAAAAGCCTATAACGCAGTAGATTTTGATGGGCTCCTCGAGCTTACCGTAGAGCTCTTCCGCGATCACCCCGCGATCTTAGAAAAATATCAAGAGCAATTTCAGTATGTGATGGTAGATGAGTACCAAGATACCAACCCCATCCAATATGAGCTGATCAAATACCTTACCGAAAAGCGCGGCAACTTATTTGTCGTGGGCGATGATGATCAATCCATTTACGGCTTTCGTGGCGCAGAGGTAGACCACATCCTCTCTTTCCCTTACGATACCATGGTAAAATTAGAAGAGAACTACCGATCTACCCAGCCCATCCTAGATATTGCCAACTCCGTAATTGGAAAAAATTCTTCCCGCCATGAAAAGATCCTCTTTTCAAAAAATAAAAGCGGTAATAAACCTAGGATCTTCCACGCACCCACCGAAGCAGAAGAAGCAGAAAGCATTATCCACCGCATGCTCTACCTGAAAAAAGAAAAGAATCTTGAGTGGAATGATATTGCGATCTTATATCGCTCCAACAGCCTCACCAAACCATTTGAAGTAGCGCTCATGCAAGCTTCCTGGAATGATGGTACCAAATATGTTCGTGGTATCCCTTACCACGTTGTTCAAGGAACCTCCTTCTACCAACGCGCCGAAGTAAAAGATCTCTTTGCCTACCTAAAAGTGCTTCACAATCCCAAAGATACTACTGCATTGCTGCGCATCCTTAACTACCCAAAAAGAGGCATCTCCCCAAAAACCGTAGAAGTACTCAACAAAGAAGCAGCCAGAATGAACTGCTCCGTCTTTGATACCCTGGAATACTACGACCACCTCGACATCTCTGCACAAGGAAAAATTGGTATCTCTATCTTTAACTCTATTATCGAAAAAGCACAGACAAAAAAGAGCCTTGCCGATAAAGTCTCCTTCTTAATCGAAGAGCTCGACCTAAAAAATGAAATTCGTAAAGAGGTAAAAAGCGAACAGGCACAAATATTCAAAATTGACAACCTCACCACCTGCACCGAAATGGCCGAAGCTGCCGATAAAGAGAATGCTTCCCTTGGTGACTTTGTAAATAGCTCCCTCCTCGATGACCATATGCATACCAAAGATCGAAGGAATCAAGGAGTAAACCTCCTCACCTTTCATAGCGCAAAAGGGCTGGAGTTCAAAGCATGCTTTATTGTGTGTTTAGAGGATGGGATCATGCCACATGAAAAAAGCCTTGAAGAAGGAGGCCTAGAAGAAGAGCGGCGCCTTTTTTACGTAGCAATTACACGCGCCAAAAGATACCTCTACCTCTCCATGGCACGAAAACGCCTCTTTCGAGGAAAACCAATATCGAAAAACGCTTGCCGTTTTCTCTTTGAAATCCCAAAAGAGGCGCTAGAGTTTGAAGCCTTCAACAACTTCCAACCAGTAGATTAACTAGTACCTAAAGTCTTTAAAGCATTAATTGCTATTAGTGTACGCATATGAAGCAAACCTATTTTTGCTGCACCATCTATCCTACAACCACTATCATATAATTGAGTCATTGTACCGTTAAATGTTTTTATAACTTCCAACATCTGAGTATGCAATCCTGTTGTAGAAACTCTAGTTACTTCAAAATCCTTTTTTGCAGCCGCATCCACAGCTTTCTTAGCGTCTACATATGCATTCATTAATTGAGCTAGTTCTTCACGCTGACCCTTTGCACCAACTTCAAACTCTCTTCGCTTAACTATATCCAAAGCCTTAAGAGCAACAGTACGCACAGCTGCCACCTGTGAACTCAAAAAAAATTTTACTATGCTATTACTTTGATCATTTACGTCTCTTTCACCTAATACAGCTGTATCAGCAGCTTGCCTATCCACTGATTTGACAGGGGCTTCTACTACTAGTCCAGATACATCCATTACAATCTCCTATTACGAATTATTATCCATAATTAGATTATAATAAAATCGGTAATTATAATTAAACTATTAACAAGTTATTACGACATTTAAATTATTTATAGTTAGTACGAGCAAATAATTCTCTCTGAGATCCATCGACAACCCCATTTTGTGCACTAAGTTCGCTTTCAGCAATTCTCAAGGCTTTTTTTGCCTGAACAATTCTGTCAGACATCCTTTTATACTCCCCACGAACCCCTTTCATCGCTTGTGGCGTCCCCCCTGCTATCTTTGCCTCCATCAATTTTACACCAATGTTCCATCTTTTAAGCTCCAACTGAACTAAAGCCTGCCCTTGTTCATTGTATTGCGCAAACTTTCTCATCCACTCCTCTTTACCCTCTAGTAAGCTTCTTACTTTTTTTAGGTATCTTCCTTTCCCTTTTGGTATCGTTTGTTGATAAGGTGATAACACTTCTTTCATATCATCGATTTGTTGTTTGGCTAATTGTGATCTTTTAACCTGTAACTGCAGTGCTTCGCTCATCTGCTGAGCCTCTGCCCACCTCTGATAGAGCCCTCTATGCTTTTGAAAAATTTCCCCCATAGACGAAGGTATAGCCGCCCCGCCACCATCAGCTGAACCTAAAGTATCCATTGCTTGGCTCAACTCCTTAAGCTCTTTATCCATTTTTTGGGAGAGCTGCCTAAGCTCTTCATCCTTTTTCTCCACTTTTGCCGCAAAAGCAGCTCTTATATCTTCTATTTCTTGCCTACTTTCTGTTACTTGCACCTCATTTTCTGCAGCTATGCGAGCTTCTTGCTCCTTCAATTTAGATTGCAGCTCTGCAATAGCAGCAGCTCGCTCTTGTTCTAAAGCCTGCAATGCACCCTCATGCTTCGTTCTTAAAGCAACAAGCTCCTCTTCTTTTTCAGAAAGCAAACGCTCCTTTACAGCTTTTTCCATTCGCATTGCTTCTTTTAAATGAAGATTAGCTGCTACTAACTGCTGCTTATGCTGAACTTCCATACCTGCAATTTTATCTGTGTACTCCAATTGCAATCTTTTAGTCTCTAAATCAAATTCCTTTTTCTCTTCTTGCAATTCTCTAATACAATCTTGCACCTCTCTAAGTTCCTCAAGAAACTCATCTTCACTAACACCTTCTCCTGCTACTACCTTTTTAAGCTGATCTAACATCTTAGCATTAACTTCAGAAAAGCGCTCTGCTTGGCTTGTTGATTCACCAAGTAAAGCCAAAAAGCCTCCACCTTCCTCTGCTCCTCCAAATTCCTCCATAAAACCTGACAACTCTCCCACTAAAGCATCTTTCTGCTCTTCAAGCTGTCTTTGACATTCTTGCAACTCTTTATTCAATCTATCCACTTCCTTTTGCAATAACCTGTCTTGCTCAGCTTTTACACTTGCCAAAGCTTCACCATGAACTGTTTGTAACGCTTGAAATCCAATTTGCATCAATGTAAGCTTTGCGTTATGTGCAGCAACTAACTTATCTATTTGTGCTTGATGTCGTTTATCTTGCGTTTGCGCATCTTCAGCATGCCTTACAAGCATCTCTTCTAACACTCTAATTTTTTGCTGGTCTTTCTTAGATCCCTTAGACTCTTTCTTAGTCGCTGGGGGTGGTGAAGGAGCTTTTCTCCTTTTTTCTTGAAGCAATTTTTCCCGATTTTGAAAATCCAGCTTCCTTTGCTCGCAATCTTTCCTTCCAATCTCTACCGTTTTTCTAGACCACCAAATAGCCACAGCTGTAATTAACAAAAGAGCAAAAATACATACTTTTGCTACTGCAGGATTTTTACGTATAGAATCATCTACTTTCACCATAGCATGTGAGAAAGAAGTTGATGCATTTCTAATAATATCTGTAACACTCATAATTTTTTAAAGGAAGTATAATTCTTTTTCTTATTAATAAAAACCAGTTAATTAGGATCCTCTCCTGTTATCCTACTCAATTCCATTTGTATCGGCTTTGATGGAGTAAGATCAGGATTTTCTCGAACCTGACGCTTAAATCTCTTGCATGGATTTGTACCAGTAACTATTTTTCCAGCCTTTTTCATTAGTTGCTGCACCTTCCTGCAAACTCGTTTATGACAAGCTTTTTTAGCAGCTACTAACTGCCCATAGGTTCTCTCTTCTTTAGTTAAAACGGCTATTTCCTCAAAGTGTACACGAAGACCTGCTTGCGCAGCCACCTCCGTACCGCTTTCCCCACGCTGCTCTTCTAGTATCTTCATACTATTAAATATTCTATTGAACCTTTCTAATACTGCTATTTCCGCAATACGCACTTTAGCTTCCAACTTCTGAAGTTTTTGTGCATCTTCTTCAAGCTGCTTACAAGCTGCTTGTTTCTCCCCATATTTCTCTATGCTTAACTTTCTAAAAAATAAACCTAAAATCATAGCTGAATCAACATAACGAGCTTTTGAAAGATCTACCTTCAGAGCAATCCCTTCATACACTCTCTGCAAATCAACAGCGCAACCTTTTTTTAACCCACAAAATTGCTCCCAAAGAGGTCTTAGCTCCTCAGGTAATTCACGGCTATCTCCTCCCTCCCCAAATTCTTTAGCCATTGCTTGCTCTAATACTAAAATATCTTGAAGTAACTGCGCCCTTGCATCTCTTGCTTCTTCAAATTTACGAGTTACCTCTTCTAATTGCGCTCTTGCCTCATCTCGATCACGAGCAGCCTCTTCTAATTGCTTTTTTGTCTCCGCCTGCGCGCCTTGCAATCTTGCCACCTCGCCTCTCAAGAAATAGGCATATGCAGCGCCAATAATAGCAAATAAAACTGCAATCACCGCCACTACTTTAAGCGTCAAATTATTATTTGGATTTTGAATCTTCTCACTAGAAACAGCCGACAAAGAACTATCCCCAAGGTCCACAACACCAACTGCCATTTCATTCCCTCAATTATTTCTAATATCAATTATATGTTTAACTAGAGATAAAGCAAAGGTAAAACAGGCCTCATAACTACATTAAAATTATCATTATTACACTTTTGCGTTTCCATAATAGAGGAATGCTGCTATACTCCCTCTCCATGACAACCTATCCAAAAACAATCATCGTTCGACATCGTAAAGAAAATTTGAAAAAATGCTCCCTTCGCGGCCTAGAAGATAGAGATGATATGGAATTTTTGACCTATCCTAAAGATCATCTTCCAGAAAGAGAAGGATATATCCTCCTATCACTTGACGCAAGAGAGCTCTCCCTTGCTGATAAAGATAAAGGAATTTTTTTAATTGATGGCACCTGGAAACTAGCGGAAAAGATGGACAAGACCCTCCCCTTCACTCCAGAACGCAGATCCCTCCCCAAACATTTCCGCACCGCCTATCCCAGAAGGCAAACAGGATGTGAAGATCCAGAAATTGGCCTTGCTAGCATCGAGGCGCTCTTTATCGCCTACACCATTTTAGGAAGAAGCACCAAAGGCCTACTTGACAATTACCCCTTCAGAGAAGCCTTTTTAGAAAAAAATCAAACAGCCCTATCTATCAACAGCTAACAAAAAGTTGTTCCGCTTGCATACGCTTTTGTTTTGCATACCGAAGTGTTACCTTTGCATTTTTTTTCATCTGATTATAATCTTCTAAAAGCTTTCGCCTTTCAGCATTAAGCTGCTTTTTCCGTGGAGCATTTGATTCTTTTATTGCTGCTAACTTTTTTAGGGCATATTTTGCATATATACTAACTGCCTCCTGCCTCATTTTTTGAGCAATAATGCCATATTTCAAAGCTTTTTTACATTTTACCAACTTTTGAATGGTCATTCTCTGAGAACCAGCTTCATTAATTTGCCTGCTCACATCTGCAATAAGACGCAACTGCCTTATTTCCCATGGTTCTACTCCAGCAAGATCATCATCTATGAGCGCGAGCTCTTCCTCCATATAAGAAGCTACAACATCTTCACGATCAAAATCAAAACCAAGAGCTCTTTTTGCAAATTCTTGTTGATCAGAAGAGACCTTTTCATAAGATCTATTTCCATCAGAGCTCCCTTGAAAAGCTCTTTTTACCAAAAGGACAACACATACAAACAAAAACTCTGCAACAAGCAGTCCTCCTATCAAAACAGCTACATCATTTCTAGAATATTCATTTGATTGCGAATCAAAAGACAATCCCCCTAATACCCTTTCTCTTACAGCTTGCATGCTTCCTCCTAAAGTAATGTGTATACGCTCACGGCAATTTCTGCAATGAGTGCCACCAGCAAGATGAAGAGCATTGCATCGCCGCCAAAAAGGAAACGTTTTTTGCCTTTATATTTTTTGTGTTTCCTTCCCATCCAAACCAGCACAATAGGGAGAAGGCCCAGAAGCAGCGCCGATCCAAAACCACCTGCAAGGCTAAGAGCCGTTAGGAAAATGGCAGGGTTAATGAGCACCACGGTAATGACTGGAATAAAGATCATCAAACAAAGATAGAGTCTTTTAAAGCGTTTTGCTCGCACATGAAAAAGGTCTGCAAAAAAATCCACCATAGCTAAGGTCACCCCAATAAAGGAGGTGGTGAGCGCAAAAAAGGCAAAGAATCTTCCCACCAAATAGACGCGGCTATCTGCCACCGCGAACTGCAAAGGCTCAATTGCAGATTGCTGCAAACTTTGCGCCATCATCAATCCATGGGGACCAAGGACAGGAACTACTCCTTTGATCAAGTAATCCCAAATCAAGTACGCGAAAAAGGGAATAAGTGTTCCAAAAATCACTGCCACTCTTGCTTTTTTCCCATCTTGATCCAAGTAGTTATAAAGTGTAGGAATGGTTCCTTGATAGCTAAAAGAGACAAAGATAATAGGTAGCCCTAAGAATGCATATTTCCATCCACCGTAATTCGCTTTCTCTAAACTCGCTGTTTCTCCGGTGAGGGTAATAAAGAGTAAAAAAGATAAGATCAAGCCCACCATTAGCAATGCATTAGTACGAGAACCAGCCTTGGTTCCCATCAAGACAATACCGCCAAATAAAACGGTGAAAGCAAGCACGCCGTACAAGTATGGCATATGTTCACAAATAGCGCTTAGCATCAACTTTCCGCCCAACGAGACATAAGCAATCAGCAGAAGATAGAAGAGAAAAATATAGAGCAGCAGCACCACCCACTTTCCTGCTTTCCCCAAAAATGTTTCTGCCATCGTCAGCAAGTTTGCATTTTTCGGAAGCCAAGTGGAGAGCTCTACAAACAAGCATCCTGTTGCAATGCTAAATAGCCAGCAAATTAGATAAACGGCGTAGGCTGGTAAAATCCCTGCGCCCGCTGTTGCTATTGGATTAGCAAGCATTGCAGCACCAAGAGCTGTCCCTCCAATCAAAAGGGCTCCTAAAAAAGGTTTACTAAAAACAGATTCTATTCGATCTTTCATAGAGCAAAGTCTAACAAAAAAATGAAAAGGCGGCTATCTTTTTTATCCTCGGTTTGATAGCATAAGACTACGAGAAATGACAATGACAGCAAAAAAATATTTACAAACTGAGCACAAGATACAGCTAGAAGATATCGATCCCGATGCCCTTGTTGTACTCGATGTTTTACGAGGACATGGTTTTACTGCTTATTTAGTAGGTGGATCTGTTCGGGATTTACTCCTTGGATACAAGCCAAAAGATTATGATATCTCTACCAATGCTCTCCCTGAGCAGGTAAAAAGACTCTTTTCCGGTTGTTTTTTAGTAGGAAAGCGATTTCGACTAGCGCATGTGCGCATTGGCAAAAAAATCTTTGAGGTTTCCACCTTTCGCAGCGGGGACAATGAAGATGACACCCTCATCCACAATGATAACGAGTGGGGCACCGAGGAAGAAGATGTAACGCGCAGAGATTTCACGGTTAATGGTCTTTACTACAACAATGCAGACCAAACGATCATTGACTATGTTGGCGGGGTAGAAGATGCTCGTAAAAACTTCCTTCGATGCATTGGCAATCCCTACATCCGCTTCAAGCAAGACCCAGTGCGAATGATTCGTCTGCTTAAATTTCGCTCCCGCTTTGGTCTCACTCCTGATGAAGAGATGATTGAGGCGCTCTTTGCTTTGCGTACAGAAATTTTAAAAAGCTCCCCTATTCGCATTTTAGAAGAACTTTTACGGATGTTGGAATCAGGATCTAGCGTTCCCTTCTTAAAAAACTTGCAGCAACATGGCTTTTTAGAAACGCTTCTTCCCAATCTCGCAAAATATTTTGAAACGCCCCATGAAAAAGAAATTTACACCTTCCTCACCGAAGTAGATCGCTCTATCTTAAACGAGGATAAACGCCCCCCTCGCCGCTCCATCTTAGTCAGCATCCTCCTCTATCCAATCTATCGAGAGATTGTACAAGATCTTTACGACTCCTCCCCGAAAAAAGCACACCTTGGAAAACTACAAGAAGAGGCTTTCAAGCTTGCTCTAAACTCCTTTAGCCCAATATTGCGCATCACCAAAAAGATTTTAGGAGAGGTGATTACCATCCTCTCTACCCAGTACCGATTCACCCCTTTGCAGAAAAAAAAGCGCCTCATATGCAAAATTCCCCGCAATAGAGACTTTTCTCTCGCGCTAAAATTTTTCAAGTTACGAACCGACCTTGAGCCAGGCCTTACTGATATCTACACAGAATGGGCATACTACTACGACAAGCACAAAAAAGCAGAAGATAATGGAAAGCTTCCACCAACCTCTAGCTCTAGAAGGCCCAGAAGAAGGCGAAGATGAAAAAAATCGACACCTCTACCCTTTCTTTTTCAGTGAGAGAACCGAAAGATGGAAAAGCAAGCTCTACCGTTTTTTTCTTTGCCCTTTCTGCTCATGACACCCTCTCCCTCCCCCCTTTTTGTCATCCAGCAGATATATTAGTAGAAAATGGAGCAAGAGTAATCTCCACCACCTTGCCCGATCATGAAGAAAATACACGTCCCTACGGCATCCAAGAAATTTGGGAAAAAAAAATCCCTGCTCTTGGGCAATTTATAGAAGATCTGTGCACTGGAATCAAAGAATTAATGGAGAGGTTTGAAGGTCCATTTGGTGCGATGGGGATCTCTCGCGGAGCATTTATCGCTATGCATGCTGCAAGCAAAATTGAGCAAATTGAAAAGGTGTGCTGCTTTGCTCCCATGTTACAGGTAGGGAAAGAAAACTCCCTTTCCATCGACTCTATCAAAGAAAAGTTGGAAAAGACGCAAATCTTCTTTTTTGTGGGAGATAATGACACTCTCATCGGCACAAAAAATGTAGAAGCATTACATCGTTTTTTAGAGAAAAGCAGCCTCCTAAAAATCAGCCCTTCCATCGGTAGGCACGGACATGGAACAAGCAACGAAAACTTCACCAAAGGAGCCTTGTGGATCATTCAGAAATAGATATTTTTGTCCTCACCGGAGAATTAAGTGGAGACAAGCTTGGATATGAACTATTAAAAGGACTCGATACTGTTTATCAAATAGAAGGGGCTATTGGACCAAATCTCTCCACCCTGAACATCAAAAAAGCTTTTTCCATGAACTGCTTTTCAGTAATGGGCTTTTCTAAAATCATCTCCTCCCTTTTTGGGATTATCCGATCATTTGTGAAAATGCGAAACTATATTTTAAAGAAAAACCCCAAAATGGTGCTACTTATTGATCTTCCTGATATCAATTTGCGCATGGCAAAACACCTGCGTAAAAAAGGATATAAAGGAAAAATTGTCCAAGTAGTATGCCCATCCATTTGGGCATGGAGACCCAAAAGGAAAAAAACTTTAGAGAAATATTACGACCACCTTCTTTGCCTCTTTCCTTTTGAAAAAGAGCTCTTCAAAGATTCTACCCTACCAGTTACCTGCATTGGACACCCTCTCTCTAAAATTGTCCCAAGAAATAGCGATCCGAAGAAAAATATTCTCGCTATTTTCCCTGGCTCAAGAAAACATGAAGTGGAAAAGCTCCTCCCCTCCTACCTAAAGGCTGTGGAGCCACTAACAGATTTCGCCATTCACATTAGCATTGCCAAAGAATCGCTTCGCCCAGTGATTGAAAAAATCACTCGAGGCAAAAAAGTTATCTTACGAGCGCCAAGGGAAAAAGAGGCTCTGATTAATGAAGCATCTTTTGCACTCACCAAAAATGGAACGATCAATTTAGAGCTAGCCCTATCCCACCTTCCACAGGTAAGTTCGTATCGCATCACACCCCTAGAAACCATTATCATGAAAGCCTTTCCCTCTCTTTATCTCCCTCACTACAGCTTGCCAAATATTTTATTGAAAAAAAGAATCATTCCAGAGCTGGTGGGCCCATTTGCAAGCACGAAAAATCTCGCCTATGAAATAAAAAATTTAGTAGAAAATCCCTTTGTTTTAGAGTCAATGGAAAGTGATTACAAAAAACTTTCCTCTCTTTTAAAGAAATTCTCTATAAATGACCCACAAGAGACTCTTACCTCAATAATGGATTGAAAATAAAAGAGGTTTTGTGTATACTCCTCTCCATTATGGAAGAACCAGAACTTTATGTAGATAGACTCAAAGGTGGCGAGTACAAAGACTACACCTTCACCATCGCTCCAGATTTCATGGAATCTGATGAGCAAGAGGCACGTTTCCAAAAAAATATGGAGATAGAGGTATCTGCAACCCTCACCACCGAACATTTAATTTTT
Source organism: bacterium (assembly GCA_022600215.1). Lineage (GTDB taxonomy): Bacteria > Chlamydiota > Chlamydiia > Chlamydiales > 2-12-FULL-49-11 > JAJACQ01. Next base: position 3,133 of record JAHZKV010000068.1, on the reverse strand, counting down.
AACCTTTCCATCGACACCGAGGGGGAAAATTTTTGCAAAATTTGCAATAAACCCATCCTCCAGCCCATCTCTATTAAAGAAAAACATATTGATGTTCCTTTAAAAGAAGTAAAAGGTGGAATTTATTCTTTAAAACCCTACATTCGTGAATCTATTTATCTAAATATGCCTAAGTATTGCGAATGCGAAGGGAAATGCCCAGAAAGAGAGGCACTAAGTAAATATTTAAAAAACAGCGAAGATCCTGAAAAGGACAATTAAGGAGAAATCATGGCAGTCCCAAGAAGTAGAATTTCAAATTCAAGAAGAAACAAGCGTCGTGCTCACGACTTTAAAACACCAAAAACACTAAACACCTGCAGTAACTGCAAAAGTTTTGTAGTAGCTCACCATATTTGTGAATCTTGCGGTTTTTACAAAGGAAAATCTTACAAAAAAACTGAGCAAGCATAAGCTTTACACATAGAATTGCAGTAAACCTTCCTTATTGTAGCGTTTAAAGAGTAAAATCTTTATTATACGTCTCATATAAAACCTTCTAATACGGATTTAGCATGAAAGAAATCCTTATCAACGTAGAGTCCAAAGAGCTTCGCGTAGCGATATTGAAAAATAAAAAGCTTCATGACCTGGTCATCGAACGCAAAAAAAGCAGACAAATCACTGGAAATATCTATCGGGGAAAAGTTACTAACATCCTCAAAAATATCCAATCTGCTTTTATCGACATTGGCGAAGGAGATAATGGATTTATCCATATCTCCGACATCATGGAAAACACCCAAAAGTTTAGGGAAATGTTTGACATGGACTTTGACTCCAAAGCCTCTGCCAAAGAAAGTAAAGAAAATAGTGCCGAAGAGACCGATATCACTAAAATCTTAAAACCAGGGCAAACAGTGCTGGTACAAGTGGTGAAAGAGCCCATCGGAAGCAAAGGAGCAAGACTTACTTCCAACATCTCTATCCCAGGTAGATTTTTAGTGCTCCTACCAAACAGCCCTCATCGCGGCGTATCAAAAAAGATTACCGACAACAAAGCAAGAACGAGCCTAAAAAACTTAATCAAAGCATTTGAGATGCCCTCCGAAATGGGACTGATTTGTAGAACTTCTTGCCTAGAGGCCACAAGAGAGCAACTCATTGATGAAGCTCATGAGCTCATCGCCATGTGGGAAAATACCAGACTCGAGTTTGAAAAGAGCAAAGGCACCTCCCTCCTCTATCAAGAATCCGATATCATCAAAAGAACCTTGATCAAAGCACTCGATAAAAAATTTGCTAGACTGTTAGTAGACAACAAAAACATCTACAACAATCTCACCAAGATGGCAAAAAAATATGGAAGTAAAGAGAGCACGCTCAAGATTGAGTACTACCGCGACACCCTCCCTATTTTTAAACGTTTTGGAGTGGAAAAAGAGATTGGAAAAGCTGCCAACCGAAAAATTTGGCTTCAAAGTGGTGGATACCTCTTCTTTGAGAGAACAGAGGCGATGTACACAGTCGATGTCAACTCAGGCCGTGGCGGAGGAAAAAAAGATAGCGGAAAAGATGTCGAAGAAGCCATCGTAAACATCAATATGGAAGCAGCCGATGAAATTGCAAGGCAGCTTTCCATACGAAATATTGGCGGGCTGGTAATTTGTGACTTTATTGACATGCGTTTTAGAAAAAATGGACGCCGCGTCCTTGATCGTTTAAAGGCCGCTTTAAAAGAGGACTCAGCGAAAATCACCATCCTTGGGATGTCTGAATTTGGGCTAGTAGAAATGACCAGGCAAAGAAATCGCGAGTCACTTTTACAAACCATGTATACTGAATGTCCCTACTGCTTTGGAAAAGGGCTCATCAAAAACTTTGAAAGCTCCGCTATTGATTTAGAGCGCGCTATTCATGAGCTCGTAAAATGTAACGAGCAATATGCTTTAGAAATTTCCCTCCACCCAAGATTTGAGGAGTATCTAAGTAAAGAAGATAAAAGCTACTTGATGGAAAAGTTTGAAGAGGATCATGCAAAGATCACTTTCAAAACCGATGATACGCTCCATCTTTCGGAGTTTGAAATTTATAATTCTACCAGTGGAGAGTTACTTGAAGTTTAAACCATCGCAGCTCTTGGAAAAAGAAAGGGAATTTTTTCCAAAAGAAGTTTTTTCTCATTTGCAATTCTTTTTCTTTGCCTATGATAAAGTCCTTCAAGAAAAGCAGCTCGATGAAGTAGCAATAGAAAAACGGCTAAAGCATTACCTTTTGATGGTGAAAAAAGAGCTACACATGCCTACTATCTTTGGAACCTATCGTGAAAGGGAAAAAGAGCCTTCCGACTTGTACCAATTTGCTGTAGAAGCACTAAAACCTTTTGTAGATAAAGAAGAATCCCTCGTCCTTGGCAAAGACAATATTGAAAAGATTGTCTCCTACCTTCAAAAAGGAGAAAATGTCATCTTACTTGCCAATCACCAAGCAGAGGCTGACCCAGCACTACTTGGAGTTTTACTAGAAGATTGCTATCCAAATCTTATTAGAGAGATGATTGCGGTTGCAGGAGCTAGAGTAACTACCGATCCTCTTGCCGTTCCATTTACCAGAGGACAAAATGTCATTTGCGTCTACTCGAAAAAGTATTTTGAGATGCATAAAGACAAGCTACAACAAATGCTTACCCATAATAGCCGCGCTATCCTCACTCTTTGTCATCAACTAAATAAAGGGGGAAAACTCATCTATGTCGCTCCCTCTGGTGGACGTGATCGCAAAGATGCTCATGGTAAACTAGCACCAGCAATGTTCAATCCCGATAGTATCGAAACAATGAGAGTGGTGGGAAGCAAAGCAAAAGCAAAGACGCACTATTTTCCCCTAGCTCTTTATACTTACCCCATCCTCCCCCCACCAGAAACCATTAAAAAAGAAATAGGCGAAAAACGAATTTTCTCTCACTCCCCTATCCACCTCTATTTTGGAGAGGAAATTGAAATGAGAGCACCTACCAAAGAAGAAAGAGCAGAAAAAGTTCTTTTCCGAAAAAACCAAGCAGAGCATGTGCATGCCCTGGTGACAAAACTATACGATCAAATTCCTAAAAATAAGGCTTTATGAAAAATATCTTCTTCTCCCTTCTTCCTGTATT
>JAHZKV010000067.1 GCA_022600215.1 bacterium | reverse complement strand
TCGATCCTGTGTATGATAGACACAAATTTTTTATCAAAAAGGTATTATATGTCCTCAGTGAAAAAGAAGCGCAAGCTTAAGATGAATAAGCACAAGCGTAAAAAAAGAAGCAGAAGAGATCGTCACAAGAATAAATAATCATGTGGGACTATCCCGAGCACTTTGATGTAATCGTTATTGGAGCAGGTCATGCTGGCTGCGAGGCTGCGCATGCTTCCGCGAAAATGGGAGCAAAAACCCTGCTTCTTACCATGAATCTAGACACTATTGCGAAAATGAGCTGCAATCCTTCCATTGGAGGTTCTGCAAAAGGTCAAATTGTGCGCGAAATTGATGCCCTCGGTGGTATCATGGGAAAAATTGCAGACAAAACAGGAATCAATTTCCGTATGCTCAATCGCTCCAAAGGTCCAGCTGTATGGGGCCCAAGGTGTCAATCTGATAAAGCACAATATTCCCTTGAAATGAAACGTCACCTAGAGGAGACAGAAAATCTCCACTTAATGCAAGATGGTGTTTCTTCTTTTATCGTAGAAAAGAATGAAGTAAAGGGAGTAATAACTCCCCTTGGAACGCGCTACTTCGCAACATGCGTCATCCTATCTGCTGGGACTTTCATGAAAGGTTTGATGCACATAGGAGATAAATCGCAAAACGGGGGCCGCAGTGGCGATAAAGCTTCCCCTATTTCGGAAAACTTAAAAGAGCTCGGCTTTAAACTTGGCCGTCTTAAAACAGGAACACCTCCTCGTATTGATGGCAAGACGATAGATTTTTCTGAGCTGGAAATTCAAGAAAGTGAAGCAGGTGTCTCTTTTGAAGGAAAGGAAAAAGCATTTTCTTTAGAGCAAGTACCTTGTTTTATTACCTACACCAATTTAGAAACGCAAAAAATTGCAGAAGAAAATCTTTCTCGCTCTGCGATGTATAGCGGAAAGATTGACAGTAAAGGTCCTCGCTACTGCCCCTCCTACGAAGATAAAATCACCCGTTTCAAAGATCGCATTCGTCACCAAATTTTTTTAGAAAAAGAGGGCCTTACCACCAATGAATATTATGCTGCAGGAATTTCCACCTCTTTGCCATTTGATGTGCAAGTAGAAATGCTCCGCACCATCAAAGGTCTAGGAAATTGCCATATCACAAGGCCAGCATACGCTATCGAATACGATTTTGTCACCTCCCACCAACTCAAAGCAACACTCGAAACGCATCTCATAAAAAATCTCTTTTTTGCAGGGCAGATCAACGGAACTACAGGATACGAAGAAGCAGCCGCACAAGGTCTTATCGCAGGAATTAATGCAGCGCTCAATGTCCAAGGGAAAAAAGCATTCCTCCTACCTCGCACCTCCTCCTACATTGGTGTCTTAATTGAAGACATCATCACCAAAGAACTTTCAGAGCCTTACCGGATGTTCACCTCACGTGCTGAACACCGACTTCATCTTCGCTATGACAATGCAAACGCCCGACTTCGACCTTTTGGCTACGAGCTACGACTTATCAGCCAAGAAATGTTTGACAAACATAGGGAAGAACAAAAAGTGATTGAAGAGACCGTAGAGCTCCTCCAAAAAACACGTAAAGAAATAGAGAATAAAAGCCTTCTCTTATCTACTTTTCTAGCAAGACCAGAGACAAGCTACTGTGAACTTAAAAATCTCTACCAAGAAATTGTTCCAGAACTTTCTTTACACCTTTCCAAAAAAGTAGAAATTGAAATCAAGTATGCTGGCTATATCGACAGGCAGCAAAAGCTTCTTCATAAGCTAGAAAAACTCCACTCCTATCAAATCCCAGAAGATTTTGATTATCTTGAAATGAAAACACTTCGCAAAGAAGCAGCAGAAAAATTACATAAGACACGTCCGCAAAACCTTGCCCAAGCTGCAAGAATTGAAGGAGTAACCCATGGAGACATCTCCATCCTAACCATTACTCTTGGACGGTAAAGCTACTCTTCTAAGCCCTTTGCACCGCCTCCGCCTCCTTCTGGTAGGTGTTTTTCATATAGCATCTTGTGTCTTTCAAAAACCTCTTTAAAATAACCTTGATCCTCTAGAACCTGAAGAAGCTCACCTTGATCCATACATTCCAAATTATCGATCACTGCGTCTTTTCGAGCAAAGCTTCCATATTTATCAATCACTATTAAATAATTAAAAAGAGGGCTTCTTGTTTCTGGAGTGTCATTTACTAACAACGAGTCCACAAGCTTTATATCCACAGCTATCGTTATTTCTTCAGAGTACCTTGCATCATTAAAAATAGTTTTTAATCGACCACAAAGACTGCCATCGGTATCCATATCTACTAGATATTCTAGTAAACTCGTTTTGCCACACTCGCTATCTATTTTTTTCATATACTCAAACGCACTATCGACATCCGCTTCAACACCACTTTCCAACAAAGGAACAATAACCAAGCGATCCATCATCCAAATACGCTCATCTAAAAGCTGCAACAAATCATCTAGTTCTTGGACAGTCAAAGCAGGAATATATTGATGTGAAGCATGCAGTATTTGTCTATACCGCAACAAGCCTTCTCTATCTCCTACAAATACAGAAGAGGATATATCGGCTAAATACTTGTTTTTCTTAAAAACAGTAATTTGTTTTAAACACTCAAAAGCAAATTCTATGTGTTCACCAGAATAAAGATATTCATAGATCAAGTTCAATAACTGTTCTTGAATATACAAGTGTACTTTCTCTTTCTCTGCTAAAGTACATTCCTCTTTACTTATTATTTTTTCATCCCATCCTGTGCATTTTATGACCTCAAGCTCTCCCTCAAGATCAAACT
>JAHZKV010000066.1 GCA_022600215.1 bacterium | reverse complement strand
TTACGCTAGTACTTATTGTTTGATTCATCGTATGGAGCTCCCAAAAATAGGGTTTTCCTTAGTCACGCTACCTTACAATCCAATTCATTCCGTAGTTTGTGCAGGTTCTGCTGTGGTTACCTTAGGATGTTTATATGGTGTTCTTTCCTCCGCTGCGCGCTTTACAGCTAATAAGGCACAGGAATTGTTTACAGCGTATAATGGGGCAGAGTCTTTTTTTGATTTCTTATCTTCAAAAGGATTAGAGTTACTCGCTGGTGCGGCTATTGTTACTGGTCTTGTAGTTTTTCAATATCCAATCTGTGGAATTATTTCCTCGATATATATCCAGTTTCAAGGGTTTATACTTGGTAGTCTAGCAACAATTTAGAGCAGAGATTTACACCAAAATCTTTTGTTTTTCTTGGATAGTTCCGATAAGCGTTAGCGCAATTAAAAAGCCAATAGGGAAGATCAAGAAGGCTGTTTGGAAGCTCTCTAGAGGAAAGTAGATCTCTCCAGCTGCATTGATGCGGCTTAAGTGATCCATAATGCTTCCAGCAAGAGGTCCAAGTAACGATGGTAATCCCATAATGATGACAGCAGCAACAGAGGTAGAAGTCCCTGTGAGGTGAGTTTTTGCGTGTTGTGTGATAAGAGGGTATCCTAGTGTTTGGCTGCTGGTAAAGAGGCCAAGGAGGGCAAACAATCCGATGAGCGTTCCAACTGACAGCGATGGCATGTACATGATAATGACAAAGGTGAGGGTGGAAAGAGCTGATCCGTAGACCATGAGTCTTTTTTTATTGCCTTGATCTCCAAGGTAGCCAAAGATAGGGGAGCCGATGATGGTGCCAATACAGATCATGCTAATAACAAAAGCAGAGGTAGTAGGGGAGATATCGTGCGCCTGAGTCAAAAAGAGGCTTCCATAGACGGCTCCAATAATCATTAGTGGCATGTTCATAAATGAGACGTAGAGACCGCAAGAGATGTTTTGTCTGTTAAAGAGGCAAGCGCGCAAGTTGCCCATAAACTCTGGAAATGTTTCTTGGCTGGTGGTTTGTTTTTCTTCAGTATCGTAGACAAAGAGGAAAACAAGAGCTAAGATTCCAATACCAATAAGGCCATCTACCATCAACGCATTTCTCCAAGAGAGCATCTCTGCAAGTTTTGCAAAGGGGGACTGAGCGATAAATCCTCCAAACATTCCGGTGGTGATTACAAGCCCAATGATAAGTGCTTGTTTGGAAGGGGGGAACCATCGAGAGATAAGCATAATACAACTTAAGAAGCAAAAAGCATTACCAATGCCTGAAATAAAGTGTGCTAGGCAGGCGGCGCTAAAGTTGGTAGAAAGGCCTAGTCCAAAGGTTCCAAGGATGCAAAGGATCATTGCTCCTAAGATTACCTTTCTGGAGGAAAATCGATCTAAAATTATCCCAGCAGGTATTAGAAAGATCACGTCGGCAAAGAGGTAGGTAGAGGAGAGCCAGCCAAAGTTTGCGGCATTAAGCCCTAAATCTTTCATCACCATTGAGGAGATAGGATTCATCAGATGAAACTGCATCAGTTCATAGGCAAAAAACAAAGCAGCCGTAAAACAAACAATGTATGGTGCAGCGTTTGGCATTTTTTTTAAGACTCTTTGCATATGTTTCTCCTTAATTTAGAGCGGCTTTTTGATCTCTTCTCATGGAAGGGATTTCTTTTTTGAAGCATTTCATACATTTAGAGGTATAAGTTTCATTACCTCCAATTTGTACTTGAGAGCCTGCTGTTGCGGCTTTTCCTGTTTCATCGACACGAAGATTCATGGTAGCTTTTCTTCCGCAATCGCATACCGTTTTGATCTCCACAAGCTCTTCAGCGTGACAAAGGAGGTATTTACTACCTTCAAATGGTTCGCCTAAGAAATCTGTACGCAATCCATAGCAAAGGACAGCAATATTGAGGTCAGTGGCGATGTCAGAGAGTTCAATTACCTGATTTTTGGAAAGAAATTGGCACTCATCAATTAAAATGCAGCGTAGATTATCCATAGATTCTTTCTTCTCTTTGACAAAGTCATAGAAGTGGAACTCTCCATCAAATGGGATTGCCTCTTTCATTAATCCAATTCTAGAGTGGATAACTGCTGTGCCTTCTCGGGTATCAATCTTTGCAGAAAATAGCAGTGTTTCCATTCCCCTTTCTTGGTAGTTATAGCTAGCTTGCAGTAATGTGGTGCTTTTCCCAGCATTCATAGCAGAGTAGTAGAAGTACAATTTGGCCATATCGCTCCTTTTTGCCAACCGATAATAAGAGAAGTGAAGATCTTTATCAAGAATTTAATGCAAGATGTGTTGCTAATTGTAAATCAAAGGGGGTGGTGATTTTGATATTACGGCTTGAGCCTAAGACATAAGAGACATTTTCGCCTATGTCTAGCATGATGCCACAATCATCTGTATAGGTCTTGCTTGTGTGTTTATGTGCTGCATGTAGCTTGTGATAAGAAAAAGTTTGTGGTGTTTGTCCTTGTAGGAACTGTTTCCTTTCAGGAATAGCAATAATCTTTCCCTCTTTTTGGATGTTGATAGTATCAGTTGCCGGAATACAGGTATTGATAGCGATCTCTCCTTGCTCTATTTTTTCTAGATGCGCATAAATGAGTTCTTTTGTAAGAAAAGGGCGTACTGCTTCCAAGATCATGATAAAATCAGCACTTTGTATCGATTCAAGGGCAAGGCGTACCGATTCTTGCCTAGTTTTTCCCCCTTGAACTATTTGGATACCTACGTGGTGGTCTAGATAGGATTCTTGTTTATCACCTATAACCAAAGTGATGGAGGAAAAAGTCTTTGCATCCATGATGGTATCTAGGCAGTAGCGGTAGAGTTTTTTTTCTCCAAGCATATGAAATTGTTTAGGGGTTTTACCTCCAAACCTCTCACTAGTACCTGCACATAAAAGAATTGCAGCAATATTCATAGCAAAATTTTATCAGATTGTGATCTTTACGTCTTTAACTATCTCTTTGAAAAGGCGTGCTCGCTTTTCTTCGATAGGGCTATCGTCATCTGGATATTTTGCCTCTAGATGTGCTCTTCGAAGTGAGAAGAAGAGGTCAAAAAAGAGCGTTTTATTGGGGCTTTCAAAGGCTCCCAGTTTGATGCCAAGATCAAGGTTGCTAGCCATTTGCATTGCTTCATGAAATTCTAGGGATTTACAAAAGGTGATAGCGCCATAGTTTTTGGAAAAGGTGTTATAGAGCTTTTTTGGAGAGAGCTTTTTTATCTCTTCTTTGCTTTTTGTTTCCAGGTCATATAGCTCTTTTGCAACGAGATCTACCTCATTTGCAATATTATTCTCACTTGTTCCTAAGCAGTATTTATTGGTAGTAATAAGAAGATTATGGAGAGCTGTACTCTCTTGTTTCAATCCATGTACTTGCACTTTTTCGTTACTCTCTATTTCTTTATCTAAGAAATTGATAGCAGGGGCGTGCATGATCGCTTCTTTTGAAAGTCCTGTGCCCATATTTAGAGCAGAAGAGGTGATGAACCCAAAGCGATCGGAAAAGGCAAATGGGATTGTTTTACTTATTTGCTCTTCCACTTCTTGAATCTTGTTACAAATTTGAGTGCCTTGGAAGGCAGAATCATGAAAAAAGAGAGTTAGGTGGTCTTCTAGCAAAAGAAGAGCTACCAGTCCACTTTCTTTATCTATAAAAATTCCTCCCTCTGGGTGCAATCGATCTCGATTGGAAAGGAAGAGGTGTTCAAAGAGAAGATGGAAATTTTTGTCGGTGAGGGTGTTGCTAGAAAAATAGATTCCCTTCGGAAAACATTCATATAAAGAGGAGAGGAGTTTTTCGGAGAGATTTTTTGCATCTACTTTGGATATTTTCTCTGCAAAGGGAAATCCTGCAACGTTGCGTCGTAAGATATAGCGGTTTAGAGGATATGCAGGCTGATCTTTATTCACCCATGGAGTGAAAGATAGTAGGACTTCTTCAAAAGATTGCTCTTGGTTATGCGGAATCTGCATTAGGATGCTCCAAATGTTTTTGTATTTGATCTCGAAGGGTTGCAGCCTCTTCAAATCGTTCTGACTCTACTGCTTCATTTAAAGCAAGGTGTAGGGTTTCAATGTTTTTTGCAAACTCCGGAGCAGATCGATTTTTTGGTACATTTCCAAAGTGGTAACCTTCTAATTCTTTGCTATTTCTTACGGTAGTTGGAACAATATCTTGGGAGAGCAGCTCTTTAGAAAGGATATCATTAAAGGTTTCTGCGCAGGTATCACAGCCAAGTGTCAGGGTAATAGTAAATTCATCCGCTGTGAGGCCGCATACAGGGCAGCTTGCTTTTTGAGGTTCGAATACGGAATCTTCCTTTTCTTTTTTTTCTGTTCTCTCAGAGGTATACAGTTTTGACTGAAGCATTGGGCAGCTTTTACACATTTTAAAGCTGTTTACGTTACCATTTTCCATTTCCTTATAGTAGATCTCTGCTTTTCTTTTGCATTTGCTGCATTCCATTGG
>JAHZKV010000065.1 GCA_022600215.1 bacterium | reverse complement strand
TGTTTGTTTATTAATTAGAGTACCCTATCTTTTATTTTTTTGGCGATGCCAAAAAAATCAGCGAAAGGATTCTTAAGGACGCGGTCCTTAAGTGGGGTGTGGGGTGGAACCCCGCATCACATGTACTTCTTCAAAGCGTCGGGGATGTTGATCGTGCCGTCGGGGTTTTGGAAGTTTTCGAGGATGGCTACCATGAGACGTGCGGTGGCGAGACCTGATCCGTTGAGGGTGTGTACGAAAGTATTTTTTCCTGTTTCTTTGTCCTTGTAGCGAATTTTTGAGCGGCGAGCTTGGAAGTCGCGGCAGTTGGATACGGAGGATACTTCGTAGTAGCGATCTTGCCCTGGGAGGAATACTTCGATATCTACTGTTTTGGAGGCAGGAAAAGACATATCTCCTGTAACAAGGAGCATATTGCGGTAGTGTAGGCCGAGTGTTTGTAGCACTTCTTCTGCAGAGGCCATAATTTGATCGAATACGCTATCACTATCTTCTGGTTTGCAGAAGGCGAAGAGCTCTACTTTATTAAATTGGTGAACGCGGATGAGGCCACGCTCATTTTTTCCATGTGCTCCTGCCTCTCGGCGGAAACATGGGGTGTAGGAGACAAGTTTTTTTGGTTGATCGACATCTAGAATTTCGTCCATGTAGAGGCCGTTAAGTGCTGGTTCAGCGGTTGGGATGAGAAAGTGGTTATAATCTTTGTCATGAACATGGAAAGCTTGGCCTTTGAATTTTGGAAATTGTCCGCAGCCATACATCACTTCTGGGGTGACCATGTGGGGAACAAGGTGCATCTTGAAACCATTTTTTTTGTGGATATCGATCATTAGGTTGATTAGAGCCCACTCTATTTCTGCTCCAATTCCTGTGTATACTGGGAAGCCTGATCCAGAGATTTTTGCTCCTCTCTTGAAATCGAAGAGCTGGTTTTGCTCTCCAAGCTCTAGATGATTTTTTATTGGGAAGTCGAAGGTTCTTTTTTCGCCGATGGTTTTGATGCAGACGTTATCTGCTGGGTCGAGGGAGATCTTGATATTTTCATCGGGGATATTTGGAAGCATCGCGATGCGCGCTTCATAGCGGCTTTTATCTTCTGATGATGCATCGTGAAGGTCTTTTACTTGAATTTTTAGGGAGGATACCTCTTTCATTACGTCGCTGGCATCTTCTCCTGCTGCTTTTTTCTTTCCAATTTCTTTGGATAGGGCATTGAGTTTTTCTTTGAGGCGCTCGAGGTTGGTTAGATTTTCTGCAAAGGTTTGGTAGCTCTCAATTAATTCTTTTAGGGAGATGGAAGGATCTTTAGTTTGGAGTTTTTTTTCTACTTCTGCTGCATTTTTTAGAATTTGTTTGATGGGTAGCATATTTTTCCTTGGTTTAGGAACCTCTAATAACCGTCCATCATAGCTTCTTTACCCTTTGCGCGCAACAAATATGTGTTGCTCTTTGGAGCATCCTTTGGTATACTAGGCAGTAAAATTATTTTTAGGAAAAAGAGTTATATGAGTGATAGTTATCCAAAAAGTAGACAGCCGTTAATCCTTCGTTATCATAGGATGTTGGAGGTTTTTTCCAAGTCTAATGATGTACGTGATTTTTACTTGGATAAGGTGGAAGGGTTTTTAGTCTACTTTGATTTGGATAAAGGGGAGGAGGAGCTTAATATTGCAGAAGAAGAGCTCAAAAGCCACCCTGATCGTTATTGCTCTATCCCTAAGCTTACTTATTATGAAACGCGTAAGTTCATGGAAGGCTTTGTTACCGAAAAAGTTTATGATATTGACACGAAGGAAAAACTTCTTGAAATTATTGGCGCACGTGGTGCCCGAGAGAATTTTTTGGAGTTTGTTTATGACAACTTGACGGAGCTTGATAAATGGCAACAATACTACCAAGAAAGATCTCGCGTACGTATTATTGAATGGCTTCGCGATAATGAGGTTGTTTTTGTATTTGAAGAAGACCTTGATTTACCTTTGGGAACGATGGAAAAGCTGAAGGAACATAAGTTCTCGGCAAGGGTATCTAAAGATGTCTCTTCTGCTCGTGATGTGCTCGATGCAAAATCAAAAACCTATTATTCTTCTGATGCCTTAAATCCAAGACCAAAAAGGGGTAGACCTCCTAAGCAGCAGGCAAAACTTGAGGTGGAACCAGAATTCTCTGGCGACTTTTTTACTACCATCCCTTCGGCTCTTCGTCCCTTTGTCTTCTCTCCTGATTATAGCAGTGCGGCGGCAATGTTCTCCTCTCGCTTTGACTCGGAGGAAAAACTTCTTGCTAGCATGAAAGGATCTAGTGAAAAGCCGGTGGATATGAAGTTGCATAAACTCTCTCAACGCTTAGAATCTTTGAAGCAAATTTCTGATAGCCTTAAAACGGTAGATGTTTCTGATGCAGGGGATAGTCTTTCTTCGAAAGATATCTCTGAAGAAACAGAAAAAGGGGGCCTTTCTTCTTTACTTCAGGGTGTTATTCCAAAGCGTAAGCCGAAGAAGACGCTAAAAGAGCGTGCTCTTGAAAGTAAGGAAAAGATGAAAGAGGTTACTAAGATCAAATCTTTCCGCAAGAAGAAGTAGGGGATCTGTTAGAGAATACCACTTTTCCACGGGCACAAACCCCAAACTCCATTGCTGCGTCTAGTTTTGTTAAATTCTTTTTGAATTTTTTCGTGTTCTTCTCTGAATTTCTCGCACCTTTTAGGCTAAAAGTCTATTTAATCAAAGAGATTTTACAAAGATGTATGAGCAACTTTGGTGTGTGGCATCTCTCGTATTTGTATATTTTGTTGGTGGGGATCTATTTGTTGGAGCCTATCGGCTAGGGAGAGAGCTCTAGAAATGTCTGTATCTTTGTCGCCCCCATTATAAATGCAGATATCTGCTTTATGCGCTTCCCAAAGATTTGTATCAAAATGGTAATCCCAACCGAGGTAGAGGAGTCCAAGCTTAGTTATGATGCGTAGAGCTTCTTTGAAAAAGGGATTGTGAATATGTTGGGAAGCTCCAATGTCTAAGCGGTGAAAGGTATGGTAGAGGACTAACTTTGGGGGAAAGGTTGCTGTTTTTTCACAAAGATAAGTATATACATCAGGGGCAATAGCCCCGCCAAAGGAGTATCCTGAGATCAAGATATTTTCTGGTGCATATCCCTTGCTTATCAAATGATCAACAATAGCTTTTCCATCTTCTATTAGTTGCCATCTAGTGGGAAAAGGGAGGGTAGAATTAAAGGTGCCTCTATAATCAAAACATATCGCATCATCCCAGTAAAGACTTTGGTGGAAATTTTTCCATTGATGTAGCACTGAAGCGCTAGCTGGCCGGTCGTTGCCATTAAATAAAAGAAAGATTTTTTTTTCAGAAACCTCAACATCTTTGTTATTAGTTTGGATGTAATGACCTTGAAGAACGGTTCCGTCTACTACCTCGAGTCTGTAGTTACACTCGGAGGGGTAAAATTGCAAAACTTTTCTCTTCACATCTGGAAAGGAAATGGCAAGGATGGAGTATTTGATAACATGGATTAGAAGAGTTGTTATTGTAAGGAAAAGAACGCTTGTACTGGCAATAAGGATTGTTTTCTTGCTAGGTATAATGTGTTTGCACCTATTTATAATAAAATTATTTTTAACTTCCATCTTTTT
>JAHZKV010000064.1 GCA_022600215.1 bacterium | reverse complement strand
GGAGATTTTTATGCAAAAAGATAAATATATAGCCCTTTCTAGAAAATACCGTCCCACCACATTTGATGAGGTGACAGGCCATGAGGTAGCTATTACTATCTTAAAAAATCAGCTCTCCTCAAAAAAGCTGGCTCATGCCTATCTCTTTACCGGATTACACGGAACAGGAAAGACAACTCTTGCAAGAATTTTTGCAAAATCACTTAATTGTGACAACCCTTCAGGGGCAAACCCATGCAACGCATGTACCTCCTGTAAAGAAATTACAGCAAGCACCTCTTTAGAGGTCTTAGAAATTGATGGCGCTTCCAATAGAGGAATTGATGATATACGTAACATCAATGAAACCGTTGGTTATGCCACCTTCCAAGGCAAATACAAGATCTACATTATCGATGAAGTGCATATGCTTACCAAAGAAGCTTTCAATGCCTTGTTAAAAACTCTAGAAGAACCTCCTGCAAATACTAAATTCTTTTTAGCTACTACCGAACCACATAAAATTCCTGCAACCATCTTATCTAGATGCCAACGAATTGACCTTAAAAGAATCGATACAAAGCAAATCAAAGCAAAACTTCTTGGTATCAAAGAAGAACTATCCCTCCCTATCTCTGATGATGCGCTCTCTGTTATCTCTCGCCTAGGAGAAGGAAGTATGAGAGATGCTGAATCTTTACTAGAGAGTATCATCGCTTATAGTGATAAAAATATTGGAGTGAAGGAAATTTACCACATACTTGGCATCCCAGCAAAAGAGCTGTTTTTCCAGCTAGATAAAGCTTTTGAAAAAGAAGATAGCGGCGCTATATTTGATTTAGCAGAGACACTCTTTTCTTCTCATACAAATTTAACCTCTCTTATCGATGAGCTTGCTATGCACTACAAATTCATAGCAAAAACCCTGCTTCACAAAGAAGATAGCTCTTTGCTTACCGAAGAAGAAAAAAATGGATATAAAGAAGCCACTTCTATTTATTCCTATGCAGCTGTTCTAGAGATCCTCTCTATCCTTGCAGATACCTACCACTACCAGTTCCCCCCTATTTCTAAAAGGATCCATGTAGAGCTACTCCTTCAAAAAATTCTTAGCTGTAAACATGCTAAATCTGCCCAAGAAATCCTCTCCTACCTTAAAGGAGTACAAATGCAACCCTCTTCTGCTCCTCAAAATATAGAAAAGGCTCCCATACAAAATCCTGTACCCTCTCCATCGCAAGCGCCAAAGGAAGAGCAAAAAATTTCTACTACAAAGCAAACAATGCAAGATACGGTGATGCAATTTGCTGCGGTGGAACTTGGCTCTAAGTTGAATCGCTTGTAATTCTCCAGAAAAAATCCTGTTTTTTTTCTATAAAATCGGTATACTTTCCCTTTTATAGTGAGGAGAATGTCATGGGAAGCGGTTATTCCAAAATGAAAAAGCAGCAAAAAGCGATGCAAGCTCAAATGGAGAGCATGCAAAAAGCTCTAGAAGAAAAAGAGATTGTAGGCGTGTCTGAAGGCGAATTAGTCAAAGTTACCGTTACCGGAACAAAATCTATTAAAAAAATAACCATCAATCCAGAATGCGTTGATAAAGACGATGTAGAAGGCTTAGAAGACCTCATTCTTTCTGCCATGAAAGATGCAGAGGAAAAAGCAGGTTCTGATACAGGCATGGGCGATATGGGCCCTATGGGCAATCTATTTTAAGTAGTAGTATTACTAGCCTCTAATATAGAATGGACATCTTGAATAGAGGCACAATCAAGCGCGGCATTGGCAAGGCCCTTTGCCTCTTTGCTATCAATGGAGAGTAAAAGCTCTCGAATCATTGGAACATATCGCACACTACAAGAAAAATTTCTCATACCAAGACCCACCAATAATTTTGTGAATTTAGTACTAGAAGCTGCTTCTCCACAAATAGAAACTTCTATCCCCTCTTTATTAGCAGCGTCCACCACTTGCTTGATCAATCGTAAAATGGAGGGATGATACATTTGAAAAACACTCTCTGATTCTGGACAAATACGATCCATCGCAAGGGTATATTGCATCAAGTCATTAGTACCAATAGAGAAAAAATCACATACTTTTGCATAGTGATCTGCCAAAAGGGCAAAGGAAGGAACCTCTACCATACAACCTACCTGCAGTTTTGGTATTTCTTTTCCCATCTCTTTTTCTGTCTCTTTACGAACATTTTCAATAAAAGAGAGTGCCATCATCAACTCATCATAATCGGTAACTAAAGGAAGAAGAAGACGTATATTCCCTTTTAATGAGGCTCGAAACAATGCTTTAACCTGCAATGCAAATATTTCTGGGTATTTCATCAAAAAGCGAATAGAGCGACAACCAAGTGCTGGATTTGGCTCAAGCTCATCAATTTCTATGATCTTTTTATCACTCCCAATATCAAAGAGACGAAAAGTAAGCATCGCTCCTTTTGCACCTTCAATAATTTCTGTATATTTCTCTTCTTGAAATTGCATAGAAAGAGTTGTTACAGCTTCGTGTAAAAATAAAAACTCCGTACGAATCAAACCTACACGATCAATTTTTTGCTCTACCAGCTTATGCAAGTCCTGCATACAATCAAAATTTGCTGCAACTACCACCTCTTCCCCATCTTTAGTAGATAAGTTTTTGGGTACGTCAAAAGAAACTACGGTATTTTCCTTACTTTGTTTCTTGCGATACGCAGCAATAGTATCGGAGCTTGGAGAAAGAATAACTAGACCTGTTGCGCCATCAATAATGGCTATCTCTTTTGAATTTTCTTCTAAAATGCGCAAATCAACTCCAGATACAAAAGGAATCCCTTTTGCCCTTGCAATAACTGCTGAGTGCGACATCTCTCCACCTATTTTGGAGATAAACCCTTTAATCAATCCCTCTTTTGCCTCTGCTGCTTTTGTAGGGATAATTTCATGATCTGCATAAATCCCTTGTACCCTATCCATCCCCTCATTTACTGGAGAGGTATTAAGATGACTCATAATACGGTTAGAAAGGTCTTTTAAATCAAGCAGGCGCTCTTCTGCAATCTCCGGTTTAATCTTTCTTCGAAACATTCTTTTATAATCTTCAATCACATACATGAAGACGCTCTCCGTATTTTGTCGCATGTGGGAGATCTTTTCTTCAACAGACTTTGCTATCATAGGATCACAAAGCATTTGAATGTGCGTATCTATAATGCTACATACTTCGTAAGAACCTTCATTTTCTAATCGCTTGTGAAGATTTTCTAATTCTTCTCGACTAGAAGAAATTGCACGTCTATACCTTGCAATTTCATAACTTACTTGAGTAGAGGAAATGGCAAACTCTGG
>JAHZKV010000063.1 GCA_022600215.1 bacterium | reverse complement strand
TTGATCGTGCATGGATATATTTTATCAAAGCTGCCTTAATCTTTCAAACACTTCTTGGGCGTTATAGCTAGAGCGCACATAAGGCCCTGCATGAACAAATGGTATGCCTAGATCTTCACCGCGGATTTTCCACTTTTGGAATGCCTCTGGATGAATATATTCTTTGACGCGAAGTTTTTTCTTAGAAGGCTGCATGTATTGGCCCATGGTGACAATATGGACACCGGTGTTAAGAAGATCCTTTAATGCTTCTTCTATTTCATAGTCCTCTTCTCCGAGGCCGAGCATTAGGCCTGACTTGATAAAGCTTTCTGGGAGCGTTTTTTTTGCATGTGCTAAGATGGAGAGGGTACGATCGTAGGTTGCTTTATGCCGAACTTTTGGGGTAAGCCTTCGCACTGTTTCGATATTGTAGTTAAAAATCTCTGGTTTTTCAGCTAGAACTATATCAAGTGCTTCCCTATTTCCATGGTAGTCTGAGGTGAGCACTTCGATGGTGCAGGATGGACGCGCCTTACGAATCTCTCTTATGGTATTTGCAATTGCGCCCGCCCCTCCATCGAGGAGGTCATCTCTTGCAACTTGGGTAAGCACCACATGATTAAGCCCGAGGGTGACAACGGATTCTGCTACTTTTTTTCCTTCCTTTGCATCAAGTGCTGGAGGATTTTTAGAATAGCCTATTTCACAAAAACCGCATGCTCTGGTGCATATTTTTCCTAGGAGGAGGAAGGTAGCAGTTTTTTTGCTATAACACTCAAAACGGTTGGGACACTTAGCCTCTTCACAAACGGTTGCGAGCATCTTCTCATTGATCAAGTTATCGGTGATGCTATACTCTTTTTGACTGGGAAGCTTGCGATGTAGCCAGGAGGGGAGTGGCGCCTTTTCTTTGAGTACTTTAAGAGGGTGATCGTTTTCCATTACTTTTTTCTTGGTAAATGTATAGGCTGTCCCATGCCCAGCTCTGCGGCTTCTGCCCAGCTCTCTGCCATGGTTGGATGAGCATGGATTGTCTCTGCAATAGACTCCAGGGTAAGTTCTTGTTTTTGTGCGAGGGCAATTTCTCCAATTAAAATGGAGGCACCATATCCTACGGCTATTCCACCAAGCACTTCATGATGTTTTTTTCCGAAGATAATCTCTACAAAGCCATCTTCTTTTTGCATGGCTTTGGCTTTTCCAAGGGCAGCGAATGGGAAGGTGCTGCTTTCTGCATCTATCCCTTCCTCTTTTGCACTTTCTAAGGTATGCCCTACCTGTGCTATCTCTGGATCGGTGAAGATCACTGCAGGGATGCAGCTGTAGTCTGCAGCTTTTTCATGCCCAGCAATATTTTCTGCCGCTACTACCCCTTGGTAGGAGGCAGTATGAGCCAGCATTGATTTTCCCGTTACATCTCCAATTGCATATACTCCTGGAATGGATGTTTCTAGAAAGTCATCTACTTCTATAAATCCTTTTTGATTGGTTCCAAGTCCTATTGCATCTAGATGCAAACGATCAGTGAATGGCTTGCGCCCAGTAGAAACTAAAAGGGAATCTGCAGTAAGTGCACTTTTATCTGCAAGAGCAACATGTACTTTATCTCCATCTACCTCTACTTTTTCTACCCCTTTCCCTAGAACGAGCTCTATCCCTCGCTCTGCAAACTTTGTGGTGAGAGTATTTGCTATCTTTTTCCCTTGGGTGAGGACTAATTTATCAAACATCTCTATGATGGTGACTTTAGCGCCGAGCTCTTTGAAGAGCGAGGCAAATTCGCAGCCAATATATCCACCTCCAATGACAATTAAATGCTTTGGTACTTTGGTAATTTCTAAGATGGTGGTGGAGTCATGGACCATTTTTCCATCAACTTGTACAAAAGGAAGAGTGGCTGGAATGGATCCGGTGGCAATGATCACCTTTTCTGTGGTGATTTTTTTAGTCTCTTTCCCCTTGATCTTGATCGTGTTTTTGTCTACAAAACTTGCAATACCTGAAAAAGAGTCTACTCCTGCAGCTTTTAGTAGTGTCTCTACACCTGCTGAGAGCTCATTTACCACGCTATCTTTCTTCTCTTTCATCTTGCTGTAATCAAAAGAAAAGCCATCGATGTGCACGCCAAAACTTTCTGCATGCTTGACCGTCTTTACTACCGAAGCATGGGAGAGGAGGGTCTTGGTGGGAATACACCCGCGCAATAAGCAAGTACCACCCATCTTATCTTTGTCAATAATGGCAACTTTCAAACCAAGGTGCGCAGCTTTAATGGCAGCAACATATCCACCAGGGCCACCCCCGATAACGACTAATTCATAATCCATATTTTAGTACTATACCAAAAGAATGGTTGTTTGAAAATCGAAAAGTATTGCCTATAAAAGCAGACTTCTTTAATATAGTCTTTTTAATTATGAGGGAATTATGAAAAAATTATTTTTATTAACATTTATTACTATTTCTTCTTGTTTATTTGCATCAGATTTACCAGCATCAGTGGTGGAAAATGAGGTAGAAAAGCCAAATTCGCCCCATTTTTATGTAGGAGGTATGGTTCTAGGTAAAGGTCAAGGCTTAAGACTCGGAGCGGAAACTAAATATTTAAATATTCCTATTTTTCAAAGATATTCTGTAGATGTATCTACTGCTTTAAACCCTCTTGATGGAGTTGCAATAGGTCTTTCTGGTTTGCATTACTGGTCACCTGAAGAAAATTCAATAAAGTTTTTTTCCCGTGTTGGTTTAATTGGTTATGATTATTCAGGTAGTAAGGATCATCGATCAGGATTTGCGCCAATGTTCAAAAAATCACGTTTAGGATTGCCTTTGTTTACATTTGGCTTAGAACTCAATCATGAAAATAATTCTATGACAAGGGTAGAAGCTGGTTTGGACTGTATCTCTGCTACCTATGTATTTTAGAAGATAGGTAGCTCTAATTGCTAAAGTCTACTACTTTTGTAGTAGGCTTTTTTATGTAAAAAATACAATTATTTTGTGCTTGTTGATAGTTTCGATTTTGTTTGGTATGATAGACTTTAAGGTTTATTGAGAGTCTGCAAATGGGGAAGGGGATATTGGTAGCGCATCGCGCAGCAAATAAGTGGATGCCGGAAAATACTTTTGAGTCTTTGCAGCGTATGGAAGCTAAAGGTGCGCGCTATTTTGAGATTGATTGTTACTTGATGAAAGATGGAAATATTGCGGTTATTCATGATAAGAATCTAAAGAGAACGACTACTGGCTCAGGGCGTATTACGAATAAGAGCGCAGTCGAGTTGCTTGATGTTTATGTGGTTGGTGGTGATGGGGGAGAGAAGATCCCAATGCTTGATCAGTTGATGGAGTATTGCGCAGCTAAGGATTTGCATTTGATGATAGAGGTAAAGGATACCAACTTAGACATTGTGCAGAAGATAGATAGCCTTATTAGGCAATTTGGGGAAAAGCATTTTACCATTTATTCCTTTCATAAGGAAATAGTAGCTGCTTTTACCGCAAAAAAGCCTTCTTATGAAGTGCGATATTCTATGGAAAAGATCTCTAAAAGACGACTGGAAATAGCAAAAAGGATGAATACTGGGGTGAATTTAGATGGACGATATGTGAGTGTTTCGTGTATAGAGAAGGTATCGGCTATGGGACTGGATGTACATGCCTATACGATTAATGATAAAGAGCGTTGCGAAGAGCTTTTTGAGATGGGAGTAAAGGCTATTTGTACCGATACATTATTTGAGCTTGAGCTTGAGTTTGAGGGGAAACAAAATGGATAATAACGAGAAGATGCGCATGTGTCCGTACTGTGAAGGGACGGTTCCGCTTGATTCTTCTTCGTGTAGATTTTGTGGCTCTTCTTTTGAAGAGGGGAGCTCTAGACAAAAAGGTATCATATCAGAGGATCGTGACGATGCTTACTACAACCCACCTTATGCGCCGGCCAATCCAGAAGCTCAGGCGGAAAGCATCTATTACCCAGAAAATGATGAGCTGCCACCATCTGCTGCTGCCTCTGGTTATGTAGAAGAGGAAGACAAAGAGACAGATGAAGAAAAAGGGCATATTCTAGCTCTTGCTCTTCTTTCTACTGGTGCTATGTTTGTAACCTTAAGCCTTCTGCTATTTTTCTTTTCTGAGCATGGGCGTCTTGTTCTGGAGTGGAAGAGTCGTTATTGGAGTCTCTATCTAATTCTTGGAGCGCCTCTACTTTATTACGGGTTCCAAAAACTTCGTAAGCTATAAGCCTTTTGTCAAGTCTAAGAATTACACATTGATTTTACTCAAAGAAGCAGCTACCTCTGGAGAAGGTCCTAGGAGTTCCATCTGAGAGAGTTCTTTTTGTATTTCTTTGGCATCTGGCACCATCACCGAGAAAGCAAAGAGTCCATGGGTAATCTCTTTTTTCACGTTTACAGAGAATTCATGGAAGAGGTGGAAAGCCTCATGCTTAAATTCTTGTAGAGGGTCTTTTTGCGCTACGGTTTGCATGGAGACCTCAGTACGTAGGTGATCGATATAAAGGAGGTGCTTTTGCCATTTGGAGTCTATGCTACGAAGTAGGATAGAGCGGATAATATCGATAAGGACACTTAGTGGGTCGATATCTTTTCCGCTGAGCCTTTGCATGATAGATATTACTCCTGCTTCTGCTTTCAGTTTTTCTTTAAAGGCTGCAAGCACTTTTTCTTTAATCATTTCAAATGCTTCCGTGTTCATTGGCGGAGTGATCTCATCGCTAATTTTGACTGGCATGTGTGACATGAGCATTTCGTTTAGCCTTTCCATAGAAAGGTTTTTGTTAGCAGAGTATTCTTCATGGAATCTTCTACATAGGATCTCTGTAAGGTCTACCAGAATTTTTGATGCAAGGGGAATAGAGTTTTCTGCCATTAAGATAGAGTCACGGTAGGTGTATATCTCTGCTCGGTGCTTATTCATCACATCATCATACTCGAGGGTATGCTTTCTGATTTGGAAATTTTGCATCTCTACACGTTTTTGTGCTGTTTCGATAGAGCGATTTAAGATTGGTGCAGAAATAGCTTCGCCCTCTGGTGGACGGAAACGTTGAAGAAGGCTCGCAATCCTTGGATTGTTGAACCTACGCATTAGTGGATCTTCAAAAGAGACAAAGAATTTGGAGCTACCTGGATCACCTTGACGTGCAGAACGCCCTCTTAGCTGACGATCAATTCTTCGGGAGCTGTGTCTGGAAGTACCAATTACATGGAGGCCGCCAAGTTGATCTACTCCTTTTTCTAGTTTAATGTCGGTACCACGACCAGCCATGTTGGTTGCAACGGTGATAGCGCTCTTTCTTCCTGCTTCAGAGATGATCTCTGCTTCCTTGGCGTGGTTTTTTGCGTTCAATACGGTATGGGGGAAGCGCTCTTTTTGAAGGAGGCGAGAGATGATCTCTGATACTTCTACAGACTCAGTACCAATAAGGATAGGCTGCCCTGTTTCGTGGATGCTTCTTACCTCTCCAATCAACGCAGTATATTTCTCTCTTTCGGTCATGTAGACTTCGTCATTATGATCGATGCGGACACATTTCCTATTAGTTGGAACGGCAAGTACATCTAGAGAGTAAATATCTTTGAACTCTTTGGATTCGGTGAGGGCTGTTCCTGTCATCCCGGCAATCACATCATATAGACGGAAGTAGTTTTGAAGGGTGATACTGGCAAGGGTTTGAGTCTCTTTTTGGACATGCAAACCTTCTTTTGCCTCAATAGATTGGTGTAATCCATCGGAGAAACGTCTTCCTGGTTGTGGTCTACCAGTATTTTCATCGATGATAACGATTTTTCCTTGTTGGATGATGTAATCTACATCATTTTCCATGAGAAGGTGAGCGCGGAAGAGCTGACGAATGTTATGTGACATCTCTTTTCTTCTGCCATCTTCTTCTCTTAGAGCTACCTTTTTATCAAGTGTTTCTTTTTCAGGAAGAGCGAGCTTATCAATTTCTGCATGTTCATGCCCTAGATCGAGCATAGTGAAGGCAGCTTTATCCCCCTTCCAAGCTTTTACTCCACGATCAGTTAATTCATAGTCTTGATTTCTTTCGTCGATAAGGAGGTAGAGGTCTTTAATTTTTTCTCTACGCTCTTCTTTATTGATATCAGCAAAGTAGAAGGTGTCTATCGCTTCTAGCTCTTTACGGATATCAGGATTTTCTTTCCAACGTTTAAGGATTTTATTGGTAGGTGTCCCTTTGGATACAAGCCAAAGATCTTCTAGAGCTTCTTTTTTCTTTTCTTTTTCTTCTTTGGAGAGTTTGAGTGTTTCCAGTTCACGGGAGTCGGTTATTCCTAGCTTTTCTAGTTCTCTTCTTGCAGAACTTGCAAGCTTATTACACAGCTCTTTTTGAAGCTTTACGATTTCTCCAACTGGTTGTTTGAGATCATCATACATCTGAATAGAATTTTCTGCAGGGCCAGAGATGATAAGAGGGGTTCTTGCTTCATCAATTAAGATAGAGTCAATTTCATCGACGATGGTGAAGTAGTGGCCTCTTTGTACTTTTTGCTCTTTGCTTACAATCATGGAGTTATCACGAAGATAGTCAAATCCAAATTCGGAAGCGGTTCCATATACAATGTCAGCTGCGTACACTTCTCTTCGCTTTTCTGCAGGTGTTTTGCCCAAAATAGCTTTAGAGGAGAGTCCAAGGAAAGAAAAGATAGCACCAATCCATTCACAATCACGCTCTACTAGGTAGTCGTTAACGGTTACCAGGTGAACAGGTTTGCCTGTAAGGGCATGTAAATATAGTGGCATAGAGGAGGTAAGTGTTTTACCTTCTCCTGTTTGCATTTCAGCAATAGTACCTTTGTGCATGGCAATAGCACCAACGATTTGGACATCGTAAGGGATCATATTCCAGCTTTGTAGGTGGCCTAATACATCAATTTCTTTGTTACATAATCTTCTACAAGCATTTTTTACTACGGCATAGGCATCAATAAGGATATCATCTACTGTTTCCCCTTTTTGCAATCGCTCTTTTAGCTTTGGGGTCCAATCTTTTAGCTCTTCATCGGTTAAATGCTGAAGTTCTTCTTCTTTCTTATTGATCTCGCGAGTGATCTTTTTATACTTTTTAATAGTACGTTCGCCTGCTGTGCCAAAGATTTTTTGTAGCAATGTATCACCTACTGGTAGGATATTAATAAGCCATTACTATACTCTTTTTTCCATTAATATTCAAAGTCAAAAGCAACTTGATTGCCGATAAAAGACAAATTATATTTTGAATTACTACGACATACGCTTTCACATGCGGCATATGCCATCATCCAGCCAAGAAAAACTTGGGAAGGGTAGTGGCAGCCATCGTTTAGGCGGCCAATGCCTGCAAAGGTAGAGACGCCGTAAAAAAAAGTCTTTAGATAGGGGTTTTCTGTCATTTTGGCAAGAGTAATAAATGGAATAGCTCCTGTGTAGGTATCGCCTGAGACTCCATGCTTGAGAGTAAAAGGCTTCCAATAAGAAGAGTGGGTGGTGTTTGTGGGTCTTGCCCCTCCTGTCACAGCTTTCATAATATGAAGCTGAGCTGTTCCTACAGTAAATGCCCGTAAGGAGTTAAAAAAGAATTTTTTCGAAAAATCGCCCACTTTGGTATTTGGAGCAAGGGTCGCAATTGCTCCTATGCCAATCTCTATATATAAAAAAAGATTTTGTCCCATCGGTCTCCAAATGTCTACAAGATCGTTGGTAAAGGAAGAGCGAACCTTTTCTTGATAGAGATTATAGATGCTTTGATCAATAGGAGAGTTTGCAGTAGCTGCACCAATGGTAAAGGCTCCAGCAAGCATTTGCATATTTTTTGTGGAAAAGTAGTTCTTAAAGTCGTCTGGGATTTTTTCCAGCTCCGAAGCTCCTTGTATAGAGCTAATAAGAAGTAAAAGGATAGCTATTTTCTTCAAAACTGGTAATTAAGTGTAAAGGAGTTTGCAGATGCGTTGATAGAAAGGTTTGCCTTTTTGATAGCATTGCAGCTTGCATAAGCAAGACACCATCCAAGTAGAACTTGGGAGGGGTAGTGCGCTTCGTCATTGATGCGAGAGAGTCCAGTAGCAGTACTTGCTACATAGAATATTCCTTTTAAAATTGGATTCTTCACCATGTTTGCTGCGGTGATAAATGGTATGGCTCCCATGTAGGTATGCCCACTTATTCCATGGTCATTTTGAAAGGGTTGCCAGTAGGAATGAGTATAGGATGATGGTCTATCACCGCCAAGAAGGACTTGTCCAGTTACCAGCAGAGGAAATCCAGTGATGGTTGCTCGAAAGGTATTCATGGTATAGTCATAGACATTTTTACCAAAAGTAGTGTCTTTGAAGATGTAGGAGGCGGTAATACCACTTACAAATGCGATTGTTAATGGCATATTGGAACCTGCTATCTTTGCGATCTTTGCACATTTGTCGGTGGAACTACTTCTTACATGAAACTGATAGGTATCATCTATCTCTGCATCAATGGAAGTGTTAGCCATGATTGCTGCAGGAAGTAGGGCTGCACCTAAAAATACGGCAGTGTCTTTGGTGTAAAAATGCGCTGCATCATCGATTAAATTTGGCTCTCTTGCAAAAAGAAGAGAAAAAGATATAAGTGCTATGCTAAATTTTTTCAATGCCATCTCCCATGTTAAGTAGTACTTCGGTGAAATTGTTTGTTTGTTCTATTAGATCATCTTTGAATTGGATGCTATTTTTTTGGAAGAGGGTGATCACCATTGAGCCACCAAAAGAGAAGTAGCCAAGTTCTTCGCCTTTTGCATATTTGTGGCCTATTTCTGCGGTGACATGCATCGTTCCTACGCAAGTTGCGCCAATTACGACTTGTAAGATGTTTCCATATTTTTTAGAGGTCATTTCTACCAGCATTCGTTTATTTTCTGTAAGGACATTTACCATTTGACGAAGTGCAATAGGGCTTACGGAGAATAGGCTTCCGGGGATATGTGTTACTTTATTTAACGTAATGTCTGCAGGGAAGTGGTAGCGGTGATAGTCAGGAGGAGCAAGGCGAGAGATGATCATGGAACCATCTTTGTAAATGCTAGTGAGGTTTGCATCGCTTAGTAGCCTTGAAAGGGATAGCTCTTGTCCTTTCACAAAAAAGGAGTTTTTTTTGGAAAGGTCATTATAAAAGAGGTGCTTCCCATCGCATGGAGCAATGATAGAGCCACCATCGATAGGACGGGCGCCATCTTTGAGCTTTCTTACAAAGAAGTCGTCAAAAGAAGTGTAGTCCTTTTCTTCGAAATCTTCCATCTTGATGTTATGAGTTTGGATAAAGGAGGGGATGTATCTTTTGCTCCATTTTGTCTTCATCCAAAACCCAGCAGCTTTAGAGGAAAAAGCATTTCCTGAGAGGAGCTTCCTACCAAGGGATGCAGAGAAAGAGTCCCCTTGATAAATGAAGTACAACGAGCCAGACATGGGCACCTTTTCTTCTACGGTTTCTCCAGTGCGGTAATCATAAAGCATGACTTTCTTTTTTTCTTGCATGGGGACAAGTGTAACTAAAATGTACTTTTATGGGAATTTTTTTGTACCGTTACAAATAATGCATTCGTGATCTTTTGCTCCTGTGGCTTTGCAGTAAGCGCGAGCGTAGTAAATGATCTGGAGATGCAACTTTCCCCACGAGTCTATTGGAAAAAGGGCTTTTAGATCTCTTTCTGTCTGCACTACATTTTTGCCAGAAGAAAGACCCCATCTTTTTGCAAGACGGTGAATGTGGGTATCTACAGGAAAGGCGGGAACATTAAAAGCTTGTACCATTACAACCGATGCTGTTTTATGTCCAACACCAGGGAGCGCTTCTAATTCTTTCCATGTTTGAGGAACTGCTCCACCATATTCTTCTACCAATATTTTAGAGAGGTTATAGATAGCTTTTGCTTTGTTTCGAAAGAGGCCGCAGCTGCGGATGATATCTTCTATCTCTTCTATGGAAAGCTCTATCATTTTTTGGGGAGAGTCTGCTTTGTTGAAGAGCTCATTGG
>JAHZKV010000062.1 GCA_022600215.1 bacterium | reverse complement strand
GTCCGCATTTTTTGAAGTAATCCTAACCAATACCATATAATTCTCAATCTATTTATTTCCCTGTATTCTAACAAAAAAAATTTATTATTCTACAGTGACTTCGTCATTATCAAGGTGGAGGTTTTGCACATTGCGGGTTTGTGCATCCAGTGGATTAAGCACTGCAATTTCCGTATCACCAGAGGTAGCGCCAAGCTCCCCAAATTTCCTCGCCGAAGAGAGAACGCGCCGTTCATAGGAACCAATGGTTCGATTATACCCTTCGACTGCATTGTTTAAAGAGCGCCCTACAGAAGAGAGGTGTTTGCTCATATCGATGAGCCTTTTATATAGCTCTTGACCAAGAGATTGAATGGCTTTGGCATGCATAGCTACGGTCTCACTCTTCCAGCCATAAGCTATCGTGCGAAGAAGGCCAATAAGGGTTGATGGGGTTGATAAGATCACTCCAAGGCTTGCTCCATATTCCATCAATGTTGGATCCATTTGCATCGCTGCAGAGAAAAATACTTCTGATGGCAAAAAGAGCACCACAAATTCAGGAGTATCAGTAAAGCCTTCGTAATACTTCTTCTTACTGAGCATCTGAATATGATTGCGCAGGTGACGAGCGTGTCGCTCCATCTGCTTTTGCTTCTCTTCCTTACTTTCTGTAGAAAGAGCTTTTAAGAACCCTTCAAATGGTGCTTTAGCGTCCACAATAATAGAGCGCCCACCAGACAGGCGAATCACTACATCAGGGCGCATTCGGCCACTTTCACCCTCACCTACTGCTTGCTCCAAAAAGTCACAGTGGTTCACCATTCCAGAGACTTCAATCACCCTTTTAAGCTGCATCTCTCCCCACATACCGCGCACTTCCGGTTTTGAGAGAGCATCTTTGAGGTTCTTCGTCTCTTTCAGCAAATCCTTCTCCGTATGGATCACATTTCTCATTTGCTCAGATAAGGCTTCTTTGTCCCCCTTCCGCTCTTTCTCCATAAAGGTCATCTTCAAAGAAAGCTCTCCTAGAGCCTCTTTCATAGGCTTTACCATATCAGTAAGAGCCTTCCCACGACGCTCCTCTTCTTTATAGGCCTTTTCCTCCATCTTTTCCAAGGCCTCTGCAGATATCCCCTTAAAGACATCTTTCAAGCGATCTTTAGATACCTCTAAAAGGTCCAGTTGCTCCTTAAAATGCTTTTTTTGCTCTTCTAGTTGGGTTTCTAACTTTGCTCTATCTATTTGAATCTCAGTAAGTTCTGATCTAGCATCAAAAAGGAGTTTTCTTAACTTCTTGATTTCCATATTCTTATGTCTTCTCACGCTCAAGTAAAAGACGCTAGAGGCCAAAAATAGGGCAAAAAATACGATTGCAACCATGAGAAAATCTCCTAAAAATACTCCATTTTAAAAGATTTATGCATAAAATCCAAGCAAACTGTCCACATTCTAAGGGTCTTATATTATTAAATTTATAATTATTTTGGTTTAATTATGATTTTTGGTATAATATTACTATGATTGTTTATTTATTATCTTTTTTCTTAGTCTTTTCTGCCTATGCCCTCCCTATGAATTTGGAGAAAGCTGGCGACTATAACAAAAAATTTGAAGCTGTGGAGAAAGATGAGGATTTAGAGAGGCTAAATAGCCGCTTTTTTAACAGAGAGCCTGTGACCTTCAAAAAGCTCAATCCAGGGGCAGATCTTGCTGAATCAGGAAAAGGGAGCATGATCTATTTTGCTTATGCTAATGATGGCACTCCCCTAGCTGTAATCAAAAAACTTCCTTTGGATGACTCTATTGACAGAGAAGAGCTCAATGATGAGGTAAATTCTTTATACGAGAGATACTTCCATGGAGCAAAGAATTTCCATGTACCAAGACTTATTGGAACGGCAGAATTTGCTACCGAAGATGATACTTCTGCTTATATCATTGAATCTGTAGCAAGCGGGAAGTCCATCAACAATTTAGTAAAAGATACTGCGTCTAAATCTGGCAATGCAAGATTCTTTGCCTACCGTAATTTAAAAAACTCTATCGAAACCACGGCCAAATCCTTTGCTGAAATGCACCAAGTAAAGAGCACAAAATCTTATGCCAGCTATTACGATGACTACTACCAAGCTGCAAAAGATGGCACTTTCTCAGGCCCATATGGTATCATCCATGGAGATGCTCACCTAGGAAATATCTTCTACGATACAAAGTCTGGAAAAACCACCTTTATCGACCTCTCCTTTATGCCTCGCTCTATCCAAGAGGGTGCGCCAGTAGGACTTGATTGTGGAAAATTTATCTTTACCTTAGAAGCCATCAGCGCATTTTATGGTCTTTCTGTTGCAGAAATTGATGAGCTAACCAGCACTTTTTCTACTACCTACCTTGCTCACAACAAAGAGATGAGCAACTCTCAAATGGAA
Organism: bacterium; assembly: GCA_022600215.1. GTDB lineage: Bacteria > Chlamydiota > Chlamydiia > Chlamydiales > 2-12-FULL-49-11 > JAJACQ01. The sequence continues at coordinate 3,461 of JAHZKV010000062.1, read as the reverse complement.
AAATATGTAGAAGTTGCCTACAAAGACTTTGCTTTTCCTGAAGACACCTTTGGGGACGACTCCACCTCACAAGGAGATTTCCTCTACCGCTATGCAGTTGCAAAAGTTGGGAAAGAGGGTAAGACTAGTTTCGCTTAAAAACACATTGATATAAGCGAAGCAAAAGGGAACTAAGAATATATCCCCACGAAATCACCAGCAATAACACAGATAAGTTATAGAGCAATCCATATAAAAAAGCGATAATCCCAAGCATTCCAAAAAAGACAATCGGAAAGGAACGCAGTCGAAAATGCATGCTCTTTTGACTAGCAAATCGAATACGAGAAACCATCAAATAAGCGAGAAAAATTCCTATCCCAATTAAAATCCATCCTCGAATATAAGGATCTAACTGAATGTTTTCTGTAAATAATGGAGAGTAGAACAACAAATTTGGAGAAATAAAGGCAATGGCTGCTGCTGGAATAGGAAGACCAATAAAAGCTTTGCACTTTTCTTGTTTATCCACCCCTTGCTTTACATTAAATCGAACCAGTCGCAGCACGCCGCATATCGTATAAGTCATCGCAGCAAACAGTCCAAAAAAGCCCAGCACTCCAACCTCGCCAAACTGAATAGAGCTCAAAAATAGTGCTGAAGGAGCTACTCCAAAAGAGATTGCATCTGACAAACTATCAAATGCTAAACCAAATTCTGATTCGCCATGCATGGCGCGAGCTACTGCTCCATCTAATACATCAGCAAAAGCAGCAAGTAAAATCACCAAGGTCATCGTCTGAAGAAGGGAAAAAGAGATAGAGCAAGCCATGTTAAGGCGAAAAATGACAAATAAACCACAAGCTAAACCAAATGAGGTGATGATGTTAGGGATGATAGCAACTTTCTTCATAAATTCATTGTACTACGTTTTACTATATCTTCCTACTAAGATTCATCTATAACTTCTGCATCAGGGATATCACAATCTCTCTCCAACTGTAATACATCTGCAGTTTTTGCATCTGCAGGAAAAGCTCTTAGTATTGGTAACCCTTCTCTTATTACATCCAATGCGCGATGCACATCTGCTCTTGGTAACTCTCCAGTATGCTTTGCTTCGTATTCGATAACTATCATAGCATTTTGTAATCGCTTTACCACTATCCTATAAAGATCATCCAAAGCACCTTCCAAAGTCTCTTCATTTTCTATTATCTTTTGGAAGCGAGTTTGAGTAGCGGACATTTTTTCTCTAGCAGCCCGAGCTCCACTGCGAATTAAATTTGTAATTGCCCAAGAAGTCGCTTCCCTTTCTTCTCGTGCGCTTAAATTCTCTTGTTTAAAACGTCTAACGGCCCCCAAAACTCCATGTACCTCTACAACAAAGCCTCGCAATCCTCCGGCACCACCTTGTAAAATACCTAGAAATAAGCTATTGTCTACCAAACGATTCGTCATTTCAAGCAAAGCATCCTTGGATATATTTATCTCAGCTGCGCGAGCAGCGCTAGCTGCAGCCCCACCTCCTATTCTTGTAGCAGGTAACTCATCGCCTGCTTTACTTTCAATGGGTTCTACGCGATGTTCCCCCAATCTTCCTACCCGGCTTCCTCCGGCACTTGCTGCTGGATCTCCTTTAAACTCCCCACTATGTGGATCTGGCCTTCCTGCTGGACTTGATGGATCCATCTTTTCCTCCTCTTAACTCTCCTTTCTTGACCCTAATCATCCTTTAATAAATGTAAAGGATCGAGGTGATAGGGTCTATCATTTCTAATAGAGCCTACTCATCATCCACATCTGGAAGATCGATGTCAAATTGATCAAGCATGTTCATTCGTGGTTGCTGCTCAATTCTTTCTCTTGTTGTAAGACCTTCTGCCGCTTTGAATGCTTCAAAAAACTCCCTTTGCTCCGTAACTCCCTCATCATCAGAATGAAGTGCACCTGCTAGGGCGTCCATCATTTCAAAGTGTTTTACAAGCTTATCTTCAGTACGAGATACAGTTTTTTCTCGATGCTGTTTTTCTACCTCTCTCCTGACATCTTGGGCATTAGATGAATCTAGCGCCCTGCCTTCCAATCCAAGCATCGAAAACTCACGATTAATATCCCCTTTGGTAGTGTCGAATATAGAACGAAGCTCTTCTTCTAATTGATTTTTTAGCTCATACAACTGCGCCTCTGCTACCATTCTTGCTTCAGCTTCTTTGGCTTGCATTTTCTGCTGCCTAGATCGAAACATTCCCTTAACACCTTTCCAAAGACTTGCCCCAAACCCAGTAGTCTTTTTTTCTACTGCTACTTGTCTTTCTCGTCCTTCTATTTTCCCCAAAATATCTACAGCATTTTTCACAGTTTTAAGTCGATCCTTAGATGACTGATGCCTCTGTAAATTTTGAAGTACATGATTTGCAGCACCTTGTAAAAAGTCCTGCTCTTTCTGCATACGCTCATCTTGATCTCCATGCACATACAAACGAGAAGGAGTAGATCGATGCTGTCTTACTGGGACGCAAGTTCTTCCAAATACTTGCTTTGTCTTTGCCCTAGTCTGTGAATCTCCTTTAGACTCAGCGCTATCCTTAGAACCTCCTCCTCCAGAAATAGGGCTTCCTTGTTGACCTTTATTAGACTCTCCCATTGGATCCATAATAAAACCTCCATGTAATATAAAAAATACATAAAAATACAAGTAAGTAAAGATGTATTTATTAATAACTTTTCATTATTCCTATTATCTGTTAGTGGGGAGTTATGCAAAGATCTGTTAAAAAACTGCGACCAAAAGCCAATAAGCTCTTAAGCTTTTCCTCTAATTGGAGACGCACAAACAAGGATTTGAATACAGAGCTTGGCATGCAAATTCACACGTTGATAGAAAAAGAGGTCTTCCCACAAGCGATCGAGCTCTTCTTTAAGATCCCACTATTTAAGACCTTACTAAAAAACCTTCGTAAAGGAAGTTTGTGGAAGACGGTTTATGTTTTTACCGATGAAGATCACCATCCCCCTGAAGAAATCCAAAAAATACAAGATATTGCCTCTGCCTTTCAAAAAGTGTGCTCCCTCTCCCACTACCCCAACTATCCAAAAAATCCCCTCACCCATGCAAAACTACTTACCTCAGACATCCACGACCACCTCCTTTTAATTTTCAAGCTAGAGAGATTTCAAAATAAAGCCGCGCAAAATCTGAAAAAGCACCTTTTTTCTCAGATAGAAGATTTTTCTCTAGAACTTAAAGCTTTGATACAAAACCACCCAAAGCTTTTCCTAAACTATCATCTCCCCCATCTTCCAAAAAACCGTGTAACTATCGAAGATATTGAAAGAACTTATGAAGTGCTCACCTACTTACACACCCTTGCTCATGGAAAAAAGAGCCATCCTCATCTGTGCCACAAGATTCTCAATCAAATGCACAAGCAAATTGAGGTTGTCTTTGATAGTATCTCAAAAAACGCCCCTTTTTATTT
>JAHZKV010000061.1 GCA_022600215.1 bacterium | reverse complement strand
TTTGTGTGATTGCAGGAACTTTTATCCCAACAGCACTGATTTTCACCCTTGGTGGGATCTGGGTCTTTTCTGGGAAACCATTTATGATTAATCTAGAAAGCACTCCCCTCCTTCCAGATTTTAGCACCATTGCTACCTTTTCTGTCTTAACAGGTATCTTGCTAGGTTTTGGAGGTATTGAAATGCCTGCAGTACACGCTGCAGATGTAAAAAATCCAAAGAAGAACTTCCCTATTGCCATCTTTCTATCAGCAGCAATTATTGTAACTCTCACGGTATTAGGAACCCTTTGTATTGCAATTGTCATTCCAAGAGAAGATATTAGCCTGGTTGCGGGAGCCATGGAAGCAATGAATATCTTCTTAAATCAATATGGCCTTGGCATGCTCATGCCAGTGGTTGCTCTTTTAATGGCTATTGGAGCTCTTGGTGGAGTGAGCAGCTGGATTGTTGGACCATGCAGAGGATTTTTAGCAGCTGCAGAACAAGGAGAATTCCCACCATTTATGCAACGCACCAATAAGCATGACATGCCGCATGTATTGATGATCATACAAGCAGTGATTGTTACAGGTCTTGCTATCTTATTTGTCTTAATGCCAAATATCAGCTCTAGTTTTTGGCTTATCACCGTCTTGTCGGCTCAGCTCTATATTGTGATGTATATTTTGCTATTCCTTTCTGGAATTGTCCTAAAATACAAAAAGAAACATACCCATAGGGCTTATTCCGTACCAGGTGGAACCCTCGGTATGTGGATTATTGCTGGACTTGGTCTCATCGGAGTTACCTTCTCCCTTGTTATTGGCTTTTTCCCACCACCAGATGTGCAAGTAGATAATTTACTATTTTTCGAATCTTTCCTAGCTATAGGGATTATTTCCATGGTAGCTCTGCCTTTTGGGATTTATGCTCTTCGCAGACCTTCTTGGAAGTTAAAGAATGTCTGATAAATGGCTATTTGAAGTTCCTTAAATCAAAAGACTAAAGCCCACGCTTAAATAGATAAGTGTAGTAATTACGTCAGCAAACATAAGCACAATAGGCCCTGAAGCAACTTTAGGGTCAAGGCTCCAGCGGTGCAAAGCAATAGGTACCATAGCTCCTATGATTGCCGTAAGAATAATAGACACAAAAATGGAGACGAAAATCACAAATGGTGGCCCTATTCCATGTCCCCACAAGAGGGAGAGTAGTCCTACTGTTAAACTAGCGGTTAGGGCAATCAAAAAAAAGAGCCTTGTTTCCATCAGAGTATAGACAAAAATTTTCCTCCAACTCTGCTTTCTATGGGTCATTAAGTAAATACTCACCGTCATTGCCTGCATCGATATAGATTCTGACAAGGAGAGAACCAAAGGGATAAACATAGCCAGAACAATGACATTTACCAAAAGCACCTGATAAAAATCAGAAATAATAGCACAAAGGATCCCTCCTGCCATATTGCAAAATACCCATGGCATGCGGTGAACGTATTTTTTCCACAACGACCGATTTGGCCCCTCTTCCACTAAAATACCAAGCATTTGAAAGATTTGGAGCCGCTTTCTCTTGGAGGAAATCTGAAGTTGCTCCTCAAAAAACTCTTGAATCTCTACCACTCCAAGGAATATCCCCTTAGAAATCACTGGGATACACATCAAATGAAACTTTTGCATAATCGCAAGCGCTTCATACATTGTTTGCCTTTCTCGAATAGTATAAACCTTTGTCTTCACCACATTTTTAAGTGGTGCATCTGGTGGCTGAGTTAAAAGAGCTCGGACGCTCACCAGCCCAATCAAATGCCCTTTATCATCTAACACATAGTAGTATGGATATTCACGGTGATTATCTTTTTCTCGTACTGCATCAATCGCTTCTGCAATCGTTTGATCTAACTCTAAAATGTGATCAGAGCTACGAACATAGTTCTCTACAGAGTGTGCTAAATGCTTCTTTTTCATACTACCGCCAAGGTAACTTATAAGAACGAGGCCTAATCTTTGCAAGGACAAAAAGATAAATCTTCAAAGAATATCGTAACTATTGTATATTCTCCCATATGTGTGGAATTTATGGTTATATCAAGGCTTCCAGTGAAAAAAAAGCTCTTGAAACCTGTTTAGATGGATTGCAAAAACTGCAATATAGGGGCTACGACTCTGCAGGTGTTGCGGCGATTCATAACGGATCTATCCTCTCTTTCAAAACAGTAGGCAAGGTAGACCTTCTTACCTCCCTAGTAAAAGAGTCTCCAAAAGAACTCTCAGCAGCTATTGCCCATACCAGATGGGCTACCCATGGACGCGTCAGCTCTGCTAACACCCACCCTCAAATTGACTACAAAGAGAGCTTAGCTCTTGTTCATAACGGTATTATTGAAAACTACTTAGAAGTGAAAAAGCGCCTAGAAAGCAAAGGGGTGACTTTTTCTTCGGAGACAGACACCGAAGTATGCGCTAACCTCATCTCCTACTACTATGATGGAGATATGCTTAGTGCCCTCACAAGAGCCTTTGCTGATATTAATGGTTCCTTTGCTATTGTCTTGATGCACAAAGACTTTCCAGAAACAATCTACGCCTCTGCAAGAGGGTGTCCACTTGCTATTGGAATTTGCGAGATAAGTGGCGATGTCTATATCTCGTCTGACTCCTCCTCCTTTTCTGAAAGCTCTTATTCTACCTATTTTCTACAAGATAATGAAATCGCAAAGGTAGATGGCAAAACACTCACAATCTATGACGATCAGGCAAAAGAAAAAAAGATTTCCCTTTCCCCCCTCACGATTACAGAGAATGAAACGCTAAAAGATGGTTATGAGCATTTTATGCTCAAAGAAATCCATGAGCAAAAGGGACTGATTGAAAGGATTTTACACAAAAGAAAAAAGCAAAATTCTTTCTATTACAGAGAGCTAGAAGATGATAAAGACCTCCTCAATCAAGTACAACATATTGAAATCATTGCCTGTGGATCATCCTATCACGCAGGGCTCATTGCAAAAGAGTTTCTAGAACAAGAGACAAGAATCCCAGTATCTGTTCACCTAGGCTCGCAATACCGTTATGCAAAACACTTAGATAAAGCAAACACCCTTGCTATCATCATCTCTCAATCAGGTGAGACAGCTGACACTCTAGCCGCGCTAGAGTCTCGTAAAGAGCATTTTCTCCTTACCATAGCGCTATGTAATGTGGAAAACTCTACGCTCACAAGAAAAGCAGATCGCTTTATTCCTCTGATGGCAAAAAAAGAAGTAAGTGTTTGCTCCACAAAAGCATTTACCGCCCAGCTCCTCAATCTCTATCTTTTAGGCATTCATTTGGCAAACGCTTTGGGAGCATCTTGCGAAAAATTTACAAAAGAGCTCTTATCTCTCCCTCTTTGCATAGAAAGTGTCTATTCCAAAGAAAAGGAAATTGCAAGCTTTGCAAAAGAGTATTCCTCTTTCCCCTATTTTTTCTTTGTCGGTAGAGGCCAGATGTACCCTGTTTGTTTAGAAGCAGCTCTCAAGTTAAAAGAGATCTCTTATCTTCCAGCAGAAGCACTCCCTGCAGGGGAAATGAAGCATGGGCCAATTGCTTTAATTGATGAAAAACTAGCTACCATTGCCTTTTTGACCAAAGGAGAGATAGCAGCAAAGACTATCAGTAATCTGAGTGAAATACGGGCAAGAAATGGAAGGATCTTAACTTTTGGGGGAAATAACCATGAAGTGACAAAAGACCAAATAACTTTTGAAACCGATAGCCTAGAAACCTTCCTTACCATCCCCTACTCTATCGCTGGTCAGATCTTCTCTTATTACCTTGCCAAAGAACTCGATAGAGAAATTGATTTTCCTAGAAATCTTGCTAAGTCTGTAACGGTAGAATGATATGAAAAAACTCCTCTTTTTTATTTTCCTGATCGCTCTTTTTGTATGCGGTCTTTACTTTTATCCAAATGTATTGCCAAAGAATGCAAAAAGGATAGCGATAGACTACTACACGAAAGAACTCCCAGGAAACATTACCTACAAAGAAATCCAAATTACCGATGCGTTTCACCTCAAGTTAAAAGGAGTTACTTGGAAACATGAACACGTAGAACTCCGATTACCCGAAGTAACCATCAATAATTCCATATTTGGAATGGTGGGAGGAGAAGAGATCCCATGTACCACGAAAAAAGGGAGACTCTATTATAAAGG
>JAHZKV010000060.1 GCA_022600215.1 bacterium | reverse complement strand
TCGACGATACTCAAACTTCTCTACCGCTTTCATCAAACCCATATTGCCTTCTTGAATCAAATCTAAGAAAGAAAGACCACGATTGGTATATTTTTTTGCGATGGAAATAACTAAACGAAGGTTTGACTCCACCATCTCTCTTTTTGCTTCGCGACTTTTGTCCATCCAACGTTGAAGCATACGAACATCTTTTTTGAACTCATCGATCGTTCTTCCTGCAGCAAGCTCTTTACGCACCAACTTTTCTCGCGCGGAATAGAGTTTTGATTTAGCAAATCTATTCTTTTCTGCACGGGGAACAAGCTCCCCTATCTCTTTTTCTAACTTTAAGAAAATCTCATAGCTAGATAGCACTACCTCACCGAGATCTTCAATAATATCATATTTGAAATGCATACGACGAAGATAGGCCTGCACACGAATACGACTTTTTTCAATCTCTTCCAGTACTTTTACTTTCTCAATTTTAGTAAGAGAATTCCTTTTAGACTCCTTCAAATAACTATCTAATCTTTCATCTTCATCTCGCATCAAAGAACAAAGCTTTGGAAGGTTGGCAAAAAATCTCTTTTTATCTGGAATCTCTTTTTCTGTTACAACCTTATCAAAACGCTCTTTTCCTTTGTTTAAAAAGTCAATCATCGAAAGTGTTTCAGAAATGGCATATCGAAAACGCAAAATAATTTTTTCTACTTGCATCTGCGCTTTTTCTATACGCTTTGAAATTTCTACCTCTTCTTCTCTCGTCAATAGAGGAACTGAACCCATCTCTTTGAGATACATACGAACAGGATCATCAGATGATCCCTCTGATCGCTTGGGCGCTGCCTCTACCTCTTTGGCTTCTTTTTTACGCTCTTTTTGGCGATCTACCTCTGCTTGGTTGAATATCTGTATATCCATCCCACTCAAGAAAATCAATATTTGATCAATCTCATCGGCAGAATCAAAACTCATTGGAAGGATCTCATTGATCTCTTCATAAGTAATGAAGCCTTGATCTTTGGAGATTGCTACAATTTCTTCGATCTTTTGCTGATACTGAGGATCAAATGTTTTTGCCTGACTAGAATCTTTCATGAACACCTAAACCATTGAGAAATATCTCATGCTAGCAGTTTCACTTAATATTGTAAAATTTTTATTACGCTTATTTTTTACTAACTAGTAATTAACAACATAAAAAAAACAAACACTTGTTAAAACACTCAATACCTATTGATAAAATATTTTTCTAGACTACATAAAAGCTTTATACATGAAGAGGGAGTTATATTTGATGAGATTTTTCTTATTTTGGGGCGATGGTGTACATACAAGGGTACTCTGAGCCCCAAAATAATGGAAAAGATCGCAAATACAACCTCCCTCTTTTATGCACATTTGTTTGCGGCGGTCAGTTCTAGGAAGGCCTGCAGTTGTATCGCCCTGGTAGGATGGCGCATCTTTCTTAATGCTTTTGCCTCGATTTGACGTACACGCTCTCTTGTTACTTTGAATTGCACGCCCACTTCTTCTAGTGTTTTTGGTTTACCATCTAGCAATCCAAAACGCTCTATTAGCACGGTTCTTTCTCTATCGGTCAAGGAGGAGAGCACCTCGTTGATCTTTTCTTTTAGAATGGAATATCCTGTTGCATCAGAAGGAGATTCTGCTCCTGTATCTTCTAGGAAATCTCCAAATTGACTATCTCCTGTATCCCCTACTTCTGATTGGAGGGAAATTGGATGTTGGGCAATTTTATAAATTTCGCGAATTCTTTCAGGGGTAAGGTTTAGGATTTTTGCTAGATCTTCTGGAGATGGCTCTTTTCCTGTTTCCATCATCAGTCTCTTTGCGGCACGCAACACTCTATTAATTGTTTCAATCATATGTACTGGGATACGAATAGTTCGTGCTTGATCAGAGATAGCTCTTTGTACTGCTTGCTTGATCCACCATGTTGCGTAGGTAGAAAATTTGTACCCGCGACGATACTCAAATTTTTCTACCGCTTTCATCAGCCCCATATTTCCCTCTTGCATCAAGTCTAGAAAAGAAAGACCTCTATTGGTGAATTTTTTTGCAATGGATACTACCAAACGGAGGTTGGATTCTACCATCTCTTTTTTTGCTTCTTGAGACTTATCTAGCCAACGCACTAGCATTCGCACATCTTTACGAAACTCTGTAAGGGAGCGTCCTGCTGCAATTTCTTTTCGTTGTAGTTTTAACTTTGCGGAGTAGAGCTTTGCTTTTGCAAATCGGTTCTTCTGCGCACGCGGAGTGAGTTCTTTAATCTCTGTCTCCAATCTCTCAAACACTTCATAGCTTGCACGAATCACATCTGCAAAACCTTCAATGATATCATAGCGGTAATGGAGGCGACGTAGGTAAGCGGCAGTACGGATACGACTTTTCTCAATTTCTCCATCATATTTTGCTTTATCCACTTTAGTGAGATCTTCTTGCTTAAGTTTTTCTAAGTAGTAGCTCAAATTCTCATCTTCATCTTTCATCAAGCGGTAGAGTTTTGGTAACATCGCCAAAAATTCGCCCTTATCATCGATCTTTTTTTCTACAACTACTTTGTCGGCACGTTCCTTGCTATCAATCAAAAATTTTATGATGGAGAGAGACTCCGTAACAGAATAGCGGAAGCGCAAAATAATTTTTTCTGCCTGCATTTGTGCTTTTTCAATACGTTTAGAAATCTCCACCTCTTGCTCTCTGGTAAGCAACGGAACAGTTCCCATCTCTTTTAAATACATACGTACTAAATCATCGGAAGAACCTTCTGAACGTTTCGATGTTTGTGCTTCTTTTGCTTCCCTTTCTTTCTCAGCAATTCGCTCTACTTCCACTTTATTGAGAATTTGAATATCCATCCCAGTGAGGTGGATGATCATTGCATCTAGCGCATCTCCTGTATCAATGGACATGGGGAGTGTATCATTGATGTCTTCGTAGGTAATAAATCCTTGATCTTTTGCAATTGCTACAATCTCTTCAATTTTTTGTCGGTACGAAATATCTGTCTCAGCAACATCAACCATAAACGTAAAACTCTCCTTTTTTGGTGCAAAAAGGATACCACTTATTTACGTTCTAGTCAATTTAATAAAGAAAATTTATAATTTTTACATGATTTCTAATAAACTCCATCAAGCGGTGCAACAAAAGATTCTTTCTCTACTAAAAGAGGAGGAGATAATAATGGAATATCGATGTAAAGGACATATTGCTGACCTTTTTTGGAAGAAGCATAACCTTATTTTTGAAGTTCAATGCTCCCCTATGACATTAAAAGAGTGCAAAAGACGCACCATGGATTTACAGCTTCAAGGGATGAAAGTCATTTGGATCTTACATGAAAAAACTTTCAATAAAGAACACCTCTCCCCTATGGAAAGGTATCTTCGAAAGAAGAAATTGTGCTTTTACACTAATATCCATCAAGGAGGTATTGGATTGATTTATGATCAAGAAGAGGCCATCTATTATGGCAAAAGGATGCGAAAAAGCACCCCCTCCCCTATTCAACTTAGCCATCCAACCTTTTTCTTTAAAAAAATATCTTTTGAAGGGGCTATTACCCATTACTCACTCTTTTCTCGCCTATTTGCAAATCAACACATTTGGAAAGCAAAAATATTTTTTGCATCAAGAGTTCTGCAAAGAAGATGGCACTACTATATTTTATTCCTCAGGTGGAAAATTAGATTGTAACTGCTGCAAGCCTTCTGTGATAATATCTTCTTATTGCTAAGAAATAGAAATACACTCCAAGAGCGATCAATGTGTAGACCAAATCCTTCGTAGGGAAGTTTCGATCCATTGATACTTGCGGATCCTGCGGACTCCCAAACCAATAGCAAAGCCATTCTTGCTCTTTCATCATAGCCATAGCTTCTGTTGCAAGCTCCATTGTTGGGTAAGAATTTTTTTCAAATAAATGTTGAGAGACGTATTCATCCACTCCATCGGTATGAAATTTAAAGTCTGCACAAATAACATATTTATCTTCATCCATCTCAATGACTCCCCATTCAAAAACTTCTGCAATAGAATGATTCGCCTGTTTTGCGTAAACAAAATAATTGACGGTAAACCCTGATAGTAACCACAAAAAAGAGAGCAAAGAGCCCCAAATAAGTGCGCTAAAAAGATTTTTTGGTGTAAGAAATTTTTGAACAAAGCTCATAGTGCTATCCCTTGACATAAAACCGATTAACCCTTTATACTATGTTCTGAAAATAATTTCACTACAAATATTTGTTGAATAACTAGAGGTTTCAATGGCAGAAGAACAAAAAGGCGAAGGCAAGCAATTTCCAAAGAAAAAGCCAACAGCACTAAAGCGTCGCATCCAAGATGATAAAAAGCATCTTCGTAACAGAACATGGAAAAGAAGAATCCAAACAGCTCGCGCACAATTTGAAAAAGAAGCTGCTGGAGAGAAAAAAAGCTCTCTACTACATTCATTGTACAGCCTATTAGACAAGGCCGTAAAGAACAGCATCATCAAGAAAAATAAAGCTTCCAGACTTAAATCACGCTTTGCGAAAAAAGGCTAAAGAAGACTTTTAAACATTTCGAAATAGGAACAAGGAAATTTACCTGTTCCTATTTTTTTATGCCCATATAACTTTAATACGTAGCTGCTACAGAAAAATAAAGGCGCGCGCGCTCGCCATCTACATCAAGAGGGAGCCTTCCAAACCGCATCCCTAAATCTAAACTTGCATGCAGCGTATCCAACACATCATAGCGAAATCCTGGACCCATCCCCAGCATAAAAAGGGAGCGCCCTTCTGTTAAACCACTTGTTTCAAGCAAAGCCTCTGCACTATCTACAAACAACACCCCATAAAAACGATCCATCTTCCGATACTTTGGCCCAAAATAGCTAAGTAAAGAGATTTTTGGGGATCTTGCTTCCACACTGAGCAACGCTGCGCTATCTGCATTGATTGCCCGCTCAGCATATCCTCGTACACTCCCCTCTCCACCAAGTCCAAATTGCTCACATGGCAAAAGTTTTGTAAAAGATACCTGCACCGCCCCCTTCACAAACAAAGATGGAAAGGTGGAGAGCCCTTCAAGTAATAACTTCATCTCTCCTCGACCTACCGTAAAAGTCGTAGCAGCACCTTGGCGTAAAGAATCATAATTGGTCTCACTCATTAAAGAGGTAGCAGCAAAAGGTTGGGAAAAAACATCCACCGAGCCTTCCAAAAAATAATTCTCTCTTTGCATACTTCCACAAAAACCCAATTCTACACCAGCTATCAGAGCACTACGGCCAAATTTTTGCTCTCCAAATAAAGCATTTGTATTCATCGCTTTTTGTTTAACTGATAGAAAGAGCGCTCGCTCTACCCCTTTTCTTTGCAACAAGGGAAAAGAATATTCTTGAGTAAGAGAGGCCACATAACCTACCTTATCCAAAGAAACCATGGCAACATCAGATGAAAGTCCTACAGCTCCATACTTCAATGGAACATTTGCTTCCAGCAACACCCTCTGCAAATATTTTGGCTGCATGCTCATATTATATTCCATGCTAAAACTCTTCGGTAATGCTCCACCTGATTGCCACGAGCCACCACCATAAATACGAGAACCACAAAGCACATCTACTAGTTGATTATCCACTCCTGAATAGGCAGAAAAAGGTTTGCTATCTTCCACCATCAACTCTACATTGATACGATCCCCCTTCTCTTTATGAAATACCAGCTCTGCTTTTACCGAAGGGTTGCGATTGAGTTTATCTAAATCGGCAGTAAGCTTCCTTGTATCCACCTCCCCTTCAGGGAAAAGTCCCATATTACGTCGGTAATACTCATCAGAAAACCATTTGTTACCGGAAACAAGTACTTCCCCAATCTTTGATTCCATCACCTTCAACACAATAATCGATGAATCATTCGCTCCTACCATCATCTCTACAAACACATAAGTGTTGCAGTTCTCTAAAAAATAATTTGCAATCTCTTCTTTCCATCGCTCCAAGTCTGCTTGCGTAACTACCTTTTCTAAAAAGCTCTTTTCCAAGCGAGCACAAAAGGCATCTTGCACGCGGCTATTTTCTGGCATGGACGTGCGATAAAAAAGAACTCCCTTTGTCGTATTGATAATATAATCAGGCGGGTAGAAGTGATCACCAGAAATAATAAGGCCATCTAATTTATGCGCCACTACCTTCTGATTATCTAAATAAGGTTCTTTTTCATCCGTAAATAAAAAAGAAAAAAACATTAAAAAAGTTAATAAATAAGTAATACGCAAAACTATTCGCCTAAAAAAAAGTTTTTCTATACGATAGGGCGAAAAGCATATCTAGTCAATATGAAAAAAATTTGGTCACTTGCATTTTTGTGGGCCCCACTTCTTTTTGCCAATAATAATGATATCAATTTAGAAGCATTAAAAGAATGGATCGCAACAAAGCGGGCAGTAACAGTTGAAGAAAGGGGAGGAGCGCTATCCATTTCAGGGGATGTACGCGTGGAGTATATTGCTATCTCCGAAACAGAAAATGGCGTTAAAAATATTGGGCCATCGTCTAATCATCCTCTCTTTCCTGAAGATCAATTTGATGTAGAATTTAACCTCCTATTTGATTACCGCACAGATAAAACATGGACTTCCATACAGATTGAATTTGATAACGATGCAGGTATCATCAATGCAGATTTTAATTCCCTCTCCCTCCAACGAGCATTTTTAGGTGTTCGCCTCTACGAGTCAGATGAATCTACCACCGATATAGAATTCGGCAGAAGATTTCTCGGGTACTCTTTTGATTCTCAAATTCAATTTGGCGCTCTTATGGATGGAATCCTTCTGAAATATAACCTTTCCATGAGTAACGTTGGTGACTTCTACCTACTTGCAGCTCCATTCATTGTAAACGAGCGCATCTTCCACGTCTCCTTCGTAACAGAGATCGGCCTACTTAACATTGCCAACACAGGCTTTTACGCAAAGTATTCTCTCATCGATTGGGCCACCAGAAGTTTTTCCGATGATAGATTAAACCGCGCTTATAGTTACATTAACAACCAATTCCTTCTCGGGTATCGTTTTAATACTCCTTTCCTTAACGCAAGCAGTGTAATTTACGCAGCCTTCCTTGTGAATGCTGCAGCAAAACCATTTGCAGCACTTGACAACAGACTCGATAACCTTGCTGGATACATCGGCGTTCAAATGGGAGAAATACGTAAAAAAAGCGATTGGTCTCTTGACTTCTCTTTCCAAATTGTAGAACCACAAGCTATCCCATTCCAAGATTTTTCTGGCATTGGAATTACCAACCCTGACGGCGTTGGCCTTTTCACCCTTGTAGGGAGAGATGGCTCCGGTATCGAAACTATCAAAGAAACACTCATCGCAAATGGAAACTACTACGGCTTTAAATTAGATTTCCTCTATGCCATTGAAGATAGTTTAACCCTTGCCCAAAGTTTTTCTATCTCCCGTCCCTATGTTTCCGTTGCAAAAAAATTCAACTACCAACGATATAAAATCGAACTCATCTATGCCTGGTAATTTTGGTTATGCATCTTAGCTGTGTTTTTTCGTACACGAAAAAAATAAGAATAATGGTATTATGAGACTATGAACTTTGCAAGGCTATATAAAGAAGGATTTTTGCCTGGACCAGAAGAAACCGAGCAAGCTTTTTTCGATAGAGTAGAAAAAACAAGGGCCGTTCTAAAAGAACCAAAAAAATTTATCACCGATAGAAGTTTTGATAAAATAGAACTAGTAACGCAAGGTGGCGCAGCACTCCTTGCAAAAAAAAGAAATCTTTTTTTCCATGCGGCATCCACCCTCATCGTTGAATTAAAAGATGGGCTTATCCTTCCCATCATTACCGAGCCAAAAAGTATCTTAGTAAAAAAAGAAGAAGTGCTTGCTCACGAGCTAGTCCATGCAAGACGAGCTTTATTTGATTCCCCAAAATATGAAGAGATCCTTGCCTTTCGAACCTCCAAAGCCAAATGGCGAAAATATCTCAGCCCTATCTTCTCCACCAACATCGAGGTACTCCTTTTCTTTGTAGCTGCCACTCTTTCCTTTTGGACAACTATCCCACTTTTTCTTCATCTAGGATTTTTCTCTATAAGGCTCTACTACCGGCAAAAAATTATCAGACATTGTAAAGATTTTTTAAATCGCATCTCTACAGACACAGAATCCATATTGACCGCTCTTACAGACGAAGAAATCGTTGCTTTTAGTAGAGGAGAAATCGAAAAAATTGACTTTTCCCTCTTCCGTTGGAAATTTTTACAAAGAGTATTTCCCCTTAAGCTATGAAAAAAATTGTAACCTTTTTAGCTGCAATGCTATGCCTTTTCTTTCTCCTTCCACACGCCAAAAAAGAAGTGAAACTTCTCGAGCATGAGATGTATCTAAAAGACCATGAATTCCATTTCTTAGCCTTTCATAATAAAGAAGATACAAAATTCCTTCAAAAAATCTATTCCATGATCGATCAAGAATATGACTTCTTTCATATTCACCTCTCTATTGAAAAAAGCGAGGTAGACACCATCCATCAAATACAAACCTACGCAAAAAAGAAAAGCAAAGAGCACCTTATCACCATTTTGGAAAAAATAAATGAAACTCCTCCAGCTTACCTAAAAGAAAATATCTTAAAATCTCTTCCCCCAAAATCTGTAGTTATTGAATTAGATGATTACTGCTTTTTCTCCCAACAAGATGTCTTGTCCATTTTAAACAAAGTACTAAAAGACTCTATCTCCCCTATCTGTCTCTATTCCAACTACACATTAGCACCTGCGTATACTACCAATAAACAAAAAATACGGTATACAAACTCCCTCTTCAAAGCAGCTTATGCCCAAGATCTATTAACCTCCGATCTTCCAAAAGAATATTTTCTTGAGAAACCTTTATATATTTTAGACCAAAGCTAGCTTTGCAAATTTCGCAACGAGCGTACGCTTTTCATTATCAATCGCAAACAAAACATCATACGTTACACCATAAGATGTTTCATATACCTTATCTACAACGCCTTTACCAAATGTCTTATGATAGACATAAGAACCAGGGCGTATTTCTCCCTCCACAGATGGTGGGTGAACCAAGGAAGAAGCTCCTTCTACATGCGCACTTGGAAGCTCCAGCAAAAAACGAGATTCTTTCATAATCTTCTCACTTCCCCATAAAAAACGCCTTTTTGCCATCGTTAAATGCAAAAAGCGTTTTGCTCTAGTCATCCCTACATAAAACAAACGACGCTCCTCCTCAATTTCTTCGATAGAATTTTTTGATCGAACATGAGGAAAAACATCCTCCTCTAAACCTACCACAAAACAAGCGGTGAATTCTAAACCCTTTGCGTTGTGTATGGTCATAAGCGAGAGCTTACTATAAGTTTCTATCTCCTCTGCTGAGTCTACATCTAAACAAACATCCTCTAAAAAGCTGGAAAGCTCATTACTTCGCTCTTTTTGATAGTTATCCGCTTTGGATACCAGCTCATCAATATTTTCTAGGCGATCTTGAAGAGAATCTCTATCTTCCTTGAGCACCTCTCCATAGCGGGAAAGAGAAAAACTTTCTGTAATTACCTCTGAAAGATCCATCCCTTCTGATAAAAACTGCTTCATTTTATCATAATATTGCATAAAATCAGCAAGACCATTACTTGCCTTCGGGGTAAGCTTAAATGTCCCCTCTCCCATAAGCAACTTCCGACAACATTCAATGACCGAAATTTTTTCTTCCATTGCGGCAGCAATAATTTTTTCTACACTCTTTTTTCCAATTCCCCTCTTTGGCAAATTGATAATTCGAGTAAAACTGACAAAATCACTAGGAGAAACAAGGACCCGCAAATAAGCCAGCAAATCTTTAATCTCTTTTCGTTGATAAAAAGAGAGGCCACCAATAATCTGATAAGGAATTCCTGCTTCAATCAATCCATCCTCAAACATACGAGATTGAGAGTTGGTACGATAAAATACCACCATCTCCGAAAGATCAATGCCAGCACGCAAATAACTTTCTACTTTTCGTACCACAAAGCGTACTTCATCAAAACCATTGTTAAATCGATGTAAACCAACCCTTTCCCCATCACCATTATCGGAAAATAAGTTCTTCTCATAAAGACGGTTGTTCTTCTCAATTACATGATTTGCAGCTGATAAAATATGATTCGTACTTCGATAATTTTGCTGCAAAGCGATCACTTTTGCCCCAGGAAAATCCTTTTCAAAATTCAAAATGTTACTAATTTTTGCCCCTCGAAAAGAGTAAATGGACTGATCAGGATCTCCAACTACAAATAAATTATTATGTTTAGAGCAAAGTGCTTTGCATATCAGATATTGGGGGTGGTTGGTATCTTGATACTCATCCACAAGCAAATATTCCCAACGATCTGCATATTTTTCCCTCAGATCATTATCTTGTAAAATCTTCACCGTCAATAAAATAAGATCATCAAAGTCTACAGCATTGGAAGCCATGCAACGCTGAATATACCTTTGGTATACTTCTGCAAATAGACTCTTTTCCGCCTCTGTATCAAATAAAAGCTCCGATAAACTGCCCCCAGGAGGGATCATCTTTCTTTTTGCATCAGAGATCAATTTTTTTAAGCGTTTAGCTACTTTAACCTCTTTTTTTCCAGTGATTTCTTGAATGAGCAACTTTACCAAAGAAAGAGAATCAGCAGCATCAAAAATCGTAAAATCATTTTGATAGCCAAAATGATGGATAGATTCTCGCAAAATACGAACACCGAGGGCGTGAAACGTTACAGTTAATGGCGGAGTAAGCTCCATCTTTAACAATCGCTCCTTCAATTCCCCAGCCGCTTTGTTGGTAAATGTCACTGCCAAAATCTTGTAAGGGGGAACGCCAGAAGCAATTAATTTTGCAACACGATTCACAACCACAGATGTTTTACCAGAACCCGCACCTGCAAGGACCGCCAAAGGTCCATTGATATGATCACAAGCTTCTTGTTGTTCTTTGTTTAACTGCATATTACCATCTATAATACTGCAAAGGAGTTCCCATTACAAGGGATTTTAGGTAGCGGTTTTCTCTTATAGATCAGGTTTTTTACTGCCCTTTGCTCTTTACGACTTCTCTTATCATCATTCAATACATTTTCGCGATTATAGTAATACAAAATCTCAGGGATAAAATAGACATGCTCATGACAAAGGTCCATTAATCCTATCATAATTGCAGCATCACAGGCAGTGGAGAAAAACTTCCCTCTATCATCCAAGAACCACTCTTTTGGGATTTTCTTAAAATATCCCGCATAGCAAGTACGTAAATGAGACCAATAGAATTTTAATTTCCGATAACCTCTATCTCTTAGACAAGAGAACAAAAGAGGTCTTCGATGACCCATTTTGTAGGAGGGAACACAAAGATAACTGCCATATGTTACCCAAACATTTGGGTCGGCGTAAGCGCGATTCACCCGATCTAACACTCCACTATGGGCAAAAAAATCATCGCCATCAAGAGTTATGACAATCTCCTCGTCTTTTAAAGAGTGGATCATAGCATAGATATTTGCCATTGCCCCTCTATTATTTTCATTTGATATAACCTGAATCTTATTTTGCAGAGAATGATCTTCTATATAACCTTTTACAAGACTCAATGTCTCATCTGTAGAGGCATCATTGCAATATATCACTCTATAATTTTCATATTTTTGAGAAAATACGGAATCTAGGTTCTGCAAGCAATAATCTGCATTATTATAGGAAGGGATACAGACAACGATACTCTTTTGCACCTCTTGCTCAATGCTAGGGGCGTAATTGAAAGTGCCCCCATAAAGGGAGCAACCTATCATAAACAATGCAAAAAATTTTCTCACTAATCCCTGCTAATATATCGAAATTCTAAATCTTGATGGGCAGAATTCAACTTTGTAAGATCTAACGAGTGAATATCAATCTTTTCCCCACGATTAAAATGATCATTAAGCTCTGTTATAGGAATTTCTTTGAGAATTGGATTAAGGCAAATGGTATTTACTCGGTTGATCATCAAATTCACCATTTTGCTTCTACCATGACATGCTCCATACCTTCTCTTTTTAGGAAGATATCGCTGCCATGCCATCTCTAAATCATTTGGATTACGATAATTTCGTTGATGAAAAGCCTTATGAAAATCTGCTTTTCGATAGATAGTAAAATCTAAGGAATTTGGATAACCCCAATCACATGTTCCACGAAAAAAGTTCCAAGTAAATATGTCCTCTTCTGCCTCTGTTAATGGCGGGATTGCATTTTTACCAGGCTTTGGGAGTGCATGATGATCCACATTTTTTCCTAAACGGTAGAAAAAACCATGAACCCTTTCATGTTGCTCCAAGAACATACTATCTTTTTCTAAATCAATTGGCTCAGTAATAATAATATCATCCATAGCAAACATGAAATATTTAGATTCACTTGCAGCCTTTCCAAATACTTGATTTAAGACCATTGGTTTAAAGCAGCGAAAAGCCTTGCTTCTCTCTGAATCTTGATAATAAAACTTTACCCCATGAAAGCGTTTTTCTACATCATCATAGCCATCTAGATATTCTGCATCCCCTCTGCAAAGCACTGATACAGAAGTAGCTCCAGTAACAAACTCCTCCATCGACTCTAAAAATGCATAAAGCTGCATAGGACGATTATAAGAACAAACAATTACATCCACCGAAAATAAAGATGCAAAAGCAGTAAAAAAACAAATAAGTGACTTCATATAACCCTCCAAAAAAATCACTACTATAAATGAGCAAAATGTTTTTTTCAAGCAAGATAAGACTATCTCCTTGCACTATTCGTGAATTTTTTTTATTATGGTAACTTTGGAAAATGCCATATTTAGAATTTTACCCTTATGAAAAAAGCACTTATTATTGTTGAGTCACCAGCAAAAATCAAAACTCTAAGAAAATTTTTAGGAGATGGCTATCTCTTTGAGTCCTCTATAGGTCACATCAGAGACCTTCCCCCGAAAAAATTTGGGATAGATCTAAAAAATAATTTTGAACCCGAATACGAAATTTTAGAAGGGAAGAAAAAAGTAGTCACCGCCCTCAAAAAAGCAGCAAAAGGTGCAGAGGAGGTCTTCCTCTCCCCCGATCCAGACCGCGAAGGAGAAGCAATTGCATGGCATATCTCCAATATCTTGCCAAAAGGGACCAAATATAAGCGTATTACTTTCAACGAATATACCAAAGATGCTGTAAAAAAAGCGCTTAAGTCTCCCCGAGAAATCAATATGGATCTAGTGGATGCCCAACAAGCAAGGAGATTTTTAGATCGAATTGTGGGGTACAAAATCTCCCCTATCCTCCACCAAAAAATTCGCCGCTCCATGCACACACTATCTGCAGGACGGGTGCAATCTACTGCCTTAAAAGTAGTTGTGGATCGAGAAAGAGAAATTGATGCATTCAACCCCATTGAATACTGGAACTTATTTGCCCACCTTCTCAAAGAAAAAAAGACTCTTGCCGCCGCTTTGCACTCTGTAAATGGACAAAAGGTAGAAAAAGAACAATCAGACAAAAAAGCTGTTTTCTTAATTAATAAAGAAAAAGTTGCAAAACGGGTAAAAGATGCCCTAGATCACAGCTCCTTTACTATTTCAAAAATAGATAAAAAAGAGCGCATCAGAAGGCCATCTGCACCTTTTATCACCTCCACTTTACAACAAGAAGCCTCCAGACACCACCACTTCTCTTCCAAAAAGACAATGATGCTAGCTCAAAACCTCTATGAAGGTATTGATGTTGGGGGTGGATCAGAGGGTTTAATTACCTACATGAGAACCGATTCGGTACGTGTATCCAAAGAGGCGCAAGATATTTGCCGCGCCCATGTCGAAGTTTTGTATGGAAAAGAGTATTTACCAGCAAAAGCTCCCCTCTACGGCTCCAAAAATGCAGCCCAAGATGCTCACGAAGCTATCAGACCTACCAACTTCGAAAACCATCCAGATAAAATTAAGGCACACTTAAGCCCTGATCAACATAAACTCTACTCCCTCATCTGGAAACGATTCTTTGCTTCCCAAATGAAAAATGCCATCTACGATACTGTTTCTGTGAATGTTGATGCTACGCCAAAAGGGCATAGCGATGAGACCATTGAAAATATGATGATGCGACTTACAGGTTCCCAAATCAAATTCAAAGGATTTTTGATCGCCTATCAAGAAAAAAACGATGAGGATGGAACAGATGATGGCGAAAAGGATAGCATCTTACCAGAAATGAAAGTAGGAGAAAAACTTCCTCTTAAAAATACAGAAATGACACAAAGCTTTACCAAACCCCCAGGGAGATTTACTGAGGCGTCACTGGTGAAAGAGCTGGAAAAGCTCGGTATTGGAAGACCATCTACCTATGCTGCGATTATGAATAAAATTCAAAGCCGCGCCTACACTGTCAAAGAAAAAGGGACCATTATCCCTACTGATTTGGGAAAAATCATTTGCGGCATGCTAGAGAAGAGCTTTGAAAATATCATGGATGTGAAATTCACTGCTGAAATGGAGCAGACCCTTGATAAGATTGCAGAAAATAAAGAAGATTGGAAGAAATTTTTAGGGAAATTCTGGAAAGATTTTGAACCAGAGGTGGAGCGCGCAAAAAAAGAGGCGCACGTTCCTAAAATTCCTACCGACCTAGACTGCCCAAAATGTAAAGAACATAAGCTCAACAAAGTATTTGCTAATGATAAATACTTTTACGGCTGCAGTGGCTATCCTGATTGTGACTATAGCGCTCCTTTAGAAGAAGAAAAAGAAATTGATAAAAGCGCTTATGCCGATGACTTTGACTGGGAGCAAAAATGCCCAAAATGTGGTGGAGAAATGAAAACGCGTACTTCACGCTTTGGCCTCTTTTTAGGATGTGCCGCCTATCCAAAATGTAAAACGATCGTCAACATTCCAAAAAAGGGTGAGGTAATCCTTACCGATCTGCCAAAATGCCCAGCAAAAGGTTGTGATGGTAACCTTGCTCAGCGCAAATCACGCTATGGCAAAATGTTCTTCTCCTGCTCGAACTTCCCAGATTGTAATGTCATTGGAAATAGCGTAGAAGAAGTGCTAGAAAAATATAAAGATCATGAAAAAACAGCGTATGAGAAAAAAGGTGGAAGAAAAGGCGCTGGTGGGACAAGGAGAAACTCCCCCTTCCTTAAAGTTTCTAAAGCCCTTACCGATATTGTCGGAGAAAAAGAGCTCACTCGTGGGGAAATTACGAAAAAATTATGGGCTTACATCAAAGAACACAATCTGCAAGATCCTGAAAATAAGCGAATGATCGTGCCTGATAAGAAAATGGCCACATTCTTTGGAAATAACGAGCCCCTTGATATGATGCAACTTGCTCGTTGTATCTCTAACAATATTGTAAAATAAAAAAAAGCAGCTAGAAAATTCCTAGCTGCCTATATAGTTACTACCCTTGGTAGAACTTACGTCCTATGAACCGCCGTCATCATAGCTGATGTCATCAGCAGCAGGAGCAGAATTTGTTCCTAAATCCCTTCCAAGACAGGCAAATATGCTTTTTGCAAAAGAAAACAACCTATCATCCATCTTAGTTTCATTTGCCCAAGATGTTTGCGTCCCACATGCAGCTGCAAATCCTATCACTATGCTAGTTAGTGCTGCTGTTCTAGCATTTATCCAATTATAAGAAGCTGCAACACCTGTTAAAGCAATAAGTCCCACAGCCTGCATAGCTAGAATTGTTTTATTTGGGCTCTCTATTTTGAAATAGGCTCCAGCGCCTGCTGCTAATC
>JAHZKV010000059.1 GCA_022600215.1 bacterium | reverse complement strand
TACCACAAAATGGTGGCTAAGATAATTAACTATATATTCCATTTGGGAAAGAGAGCGCAAAAGGTTCAAAGTTTGGCGATGTGAAAGAGTACTATATGGTAGGAAGAGAGCTCACCACTGAGCAGGCAAAAGATCTTCAAATGCCTATAAATGTGTGGCCTTGTTCTATGGATTTTAAAAAACCTGCCATCTCCTTTTTTAGTGAGCTAGAGGTCTATTCAGAGCTGCTGCAAGAGGTGTTTTCTTTAGCGCTATATCAAGAAAAAGACTTTTTAAAAAAGCTGCATAAGGGAGGAGACACCTCTTGTCGAATGATTCACTATCCTACGATGAAAGATAGGAAAGAAGGAGAAATTTGGGCTGAGGCCCATACGGATATTGATACCTTTACTATTTTACCAAAAGCTACCTGTGAGGGGCTCGAAGTGATGGATGATAAAGGAAATTGGATTCCTGTATTTGTACAAGGGGATGCGATGATTGTAAATGTGGGGGACTTTTTAGAAATATTTAGTAATGGTTATTTTAGATCTTCTATGCACCGCGTGAAGTCACCAAAGCATATGAAAAAGGATCGTTATTCTTGTGTGCATTTTGTCCATCCAAGGCATGACGTACTCCTTTATCCATTATCTAAATTTATGGAGTTATCAGGTGGTAAGCAAAAATATGCAGTAGCCACGAGAAATGAAATGCTTTTTGAGCGCCTTGCAGATTTGGGATTTGCTAATGATTTTATGCTTCAATTTTTAGCAGAAAGAAAAGTGATGGAGCGCTTGATGGAGTTTGATAGAGCAAGTCCTGAGGCGATGGAGGCAATATATAAGGCAGGCTATGCTTCTGATAAGATAAAAGAAAAGTTAGGTAAGCGCTAAAGTTACATAGGCAGAGTCTCTTGCGTGTAATTTTCTATCGTATGCACAAGAGATGCTGTCATTTTTAGCTCAAGCAAAGATTCAAAGTTTTTAGCGGTAGCAAGGGTCAAGTAGTGATCTTTTTCTTCTTCGCTGAATTCTTTGTTCATATCCTCAGGATGGAGAGGAAGCAGCCCTTCAAAGAGGAGAAGTTTGAGTAAAAAGCAGCTGTAGAGTGCTTTTTCGTTACTTTCTTTGGTTAAAGCTTTTAGCGTATTTTTGGTAAGGATAAAGAGGGCAGGCACTGCTCTTGCCGGGACGAGGGTTTTTTGGAGAGAGGTGATAATTTTGTTCGCAAGTTGCAAGCGCCCAAAGTCTTCCCGTAAATTTGGGTAGGCATTGATAATATGAGGCTCTGTTAAGGTAAAGAGGTCGCCGCGCCCTTTTTTTACCGATCCCTCTATATGCATCATGGAGGAGAGGTAGGCGGTTTTTTTGGTATTAACAATAGCTGAGATAGGGCCCATCTCCTTGCAAAAGAGCTGAAGGATGAGCTTATTCTCTTTAAAAGGAGTAGATTTAAGGATTAAGGCCTCGATAGAGGTTTCTTTTTTCATAGGAATACGCAGTAAGTAGCGCACCGGAAGGGAGTCGAACCCCTAACCGCCTGGTCCGAAGCCAGGTGCTCTATCCATTGAGCTACCGGTGCATGACGAGGTAGTATAATTTATAAATTAATAAGTGGAAAGGAGATTTTTCTTGTCACATAGGGCTGAAGGAGTTAAGATATATCTTTACACTATGTAAATAAAATTTTGACAACAATAGTTTGTTATGACTAAAACTAGAGGAGATAAGAGGATGAATGAGAACCTTATGGCAGAACCTGCAAGAAAATTTGATGATAATGGTGTAAATGTTTCTATCTTAGGAAGAAACATACAAGTTACTCCTTCCATGAAAGAGCATATTGAAGTGCGCATGGATAAAGTTCGAGAGATGTGTCCTCCAGCGACCGATATTCGTGTCTATTTAGAAGTGCAAAAAGATGAGCACCGAGCGGAGATTTTGTTCCATTTCTCCCATTTCCATGTTGCTGTACATGCTCACTCTTTTGATTTATACCAAGCATTTGATAGCTGCATAGCAAAGCTTAAAGCTAAGCTTCGTAAATGGAAAACAAGAATTCAAGAGCATCATGGTAAAAGCATTGCAGAGGTAGAGATTGACTCAAATGTGTTAGATCGTAATAAGCAAGAGCTGTATGAGATCAATGACATGATTGAAGAGGAAAATCTTCATGAGGTGGAAGAGGTGTTAAAGCCACTTGCCGTTATGCGACGAGAAAAGCGAAATATTCCTTTGTTGACGGTGGATGAGGCGTCGATGCGCTTTGATTTGTGCGGGGAGTCATTTTTAGTCTATCGGGAAGAAAAAGATCAGAAAATTAAAGTGATGTGCTATGATAAGAACCATGATTTAACGGTTCTTGAATTAGAGTGAGTAATAAAAAAGATTTACCAGAAGAAAGAATTCGCAGAGCCCTCCTCTCTTTTATGAAGGAGGAGCTTTGCTACCCAGAGGAGATGATTGCAGTTGAGCGATCCCTCTCTTCTTTTCCCCATCTAAAAGGAAAAAAAGTTCCCAATAGACGTTTTGATGTAGCGGTATTTGGTGGAAAAGAGGTGAAGCCCTTGCTTATCATTGAATGTAAGGCGGTGCCGCTAGATCAAAAAGCATTTGATCAGGTGATTGGATACAACCATTTAGTGCAGGCGCCATTTTTAGCGCTATGCAATGGAGAGGAGATCTTAACCTTGATAAAAGAGGCAAATGGGTATAGGATAGAAAAAGGGCTGCCAGAATATAAAGCACTCTTTGGATAATCATGGACATGCAAGAAAAAGTTTTACAGTGGGTAGAGAGGATGAATCCTCCGTTGCTGCTGCTTAGGGATGAGAGGGTTCCTTTAGAAGAAAAAAAGGAGCTTAACATAGAGCAAGACGTTGATCTTGTCATGGTGGATGGCGTTGATAAAGTAGAGATTGCAGGGGCCCTTGCTGCAGGAAAAAAAGTTTTATTAGTAGAAAAGAAAAAAGGGAAAATACGCTCTTTTTTAGAAGCAGAAGATTTTGTTCCTCATGAAAATTTATTTGTCTCCTCCGAAGATGAGAACGAAAAAAAGCG
>JAHZKV010000007.1 GCA_022600215.1 bacterium | reverse complement strand
TGACCCACTAATAAAATTAATAAATGAAGAATTTCCTGATCAAAAAGAAAAGATAAAAAGACTCAAATTGCAAGATGCGACAAAAATTCAAATTAATAGCTCTCTTATGCGCAGTATTTGCATACGATTTGCTCTCCCTGTAGCTAAAGTATTTACAGAATTTAAAAATACTCAAGAATTTGAAACTTTTCTAGGGATTGTAGCAGAGCATGCCCCTGTTTCTGAAGATGGAGTAGCGGATGACGCAGCTGCAGGTGGTGGCGGCGGCGTTGGTGGCGAATAAATTTAGGAATATGAGGAACAGCAAGCAAGTCTGTATAAAATAAGGAGCATCAAATGAGCGGATCAAATAGTGTTATACCAAGAGCCTTCTCTGCAAGAGCAGCTGACTGGGCAAGGGGTCCAGTTACCACCATCAGGGTAACGCCCCTTCACATAGCAGCACTTGCTGTTGTAATTACTATTATTGCTTACCTTGCAAGAAGCTTTGCAAACCAAAGTAACCCACCAATCTCTTCAGAAAGATCGAATACGGATGAAGTTGAATCTTTAACACAAGAAATAGAAGCAACAAAAAGGCAACTTAACAAAGCCTCGGAAGTAATTCGCGCACAAAAAAACAAAATTACTAAGCTAGAAGGTACTTTGGCAACACTATCTACTTCTGCTGTGGAAGAATCCTATGAAAAGGGTCGTAGCCAAGGCTACATTGATGCTCTTTTATGCAATATCTTCCGAGCAATGAAAAATGGTGATGAAATAAAATCTACTCACAACAAACTAAAATCTTTTGCCTTTATTTATAATACGGCAGCAGGCAAGCGTAAAGCTCAACTGCTCGTTGATAAAATAAAACTTGTATTAGCTAGTGAAGCAAAAGAACACCCCGATCTTAACATAGAAAAATTAAGACCCGCGAAATATAAAAAAGGATTTCTTGTAGGAGTATCTAAAGAGGCTATGCAAATGCTTGTAGATAAGTTTTCCTATAAGGTTGATATAAAAGACAAAAAATATTGTAGAAAAACTCGGACACTATTAAAAGAGTTGCTTGAACATACTCCAAGAAGTAGTGATGGTAGCGCAGCTGCAGCAGCTGGTGGCGGTGGTGGTGGCGTTAAATAAAGCAGCCGCTAGTTCATAAAACAAATGCTTCGGTAAAATCCCCTGATTTGTATAATCACGATATATGCCAACAAGTATTTTATCCATTGCCTTTGCGCTTTTCATTCTCATGGATTCCTTTGGGAATATCCCTATCTACCTTTCCGTATTGAAGGATGTCGATAAAAATCGGAAGGTGTGGATTATTTTTCGTGAGATGATCATATCGCTAGTGATTATCATTATTTTTGCTATCTTTGGGAATAATTTTTTCTCCTTTATTGGAATCTCCCAAAAATCGATGCAAATAGCTGGAGGCATTGTCCTCTTTATCCTTGCTATCAACATGATCTTTCCACGAAAAAATGGAGATGCCTATGGAGTGGAGGGTGAGCCTTTTATCTTTCCTCTAGCAGTGCCGTTAATGGCAGGGCCTGCAGTAATTGCGGCGGTAATGATCTATGCGCATCAAAATGTATCAGAGATGGCACTCATTGCAGCGGTAACCATTGCATGGGCCGCCTCTTCCCTCATCCTTCTCTTAGCAGGTCATCTGGCAAGGTGGATGGATAAGCGTGGCCTTGCAGCTCTAGAGCGTATGATGGGGCTTATCTTGATTATGATTGCGATTGAGATGTTCTTATCTGGATGGTATTGCGAGTATGATGGAGCAAAAGAAGCGCTTACTTCTGCGTTAAAATTTCTACACCTTCTTTAGTCACCAACAGAGTGTGCTCCCACTGTGCGCTAGCACGACCATCTACGGTACGCGCAGTCCATCCATCTTTTTTATCGATCACTCCCTCTTTCATTCCAGCATTGATCATCGGCTCAATCGTAAAGGTCATCCCCTCTTCAAATGGGATGCGCATGTTGTTTTTATGGTGGCATATTTGAGGCTCTTCGTGAAATGCTACGCCAACGCCGTGGGCAACAAATTGATAGACCACAGAGCAGCCATAACGCGCTGCTACCTCTTCAATAGCATCTCCAACCTCATAGACCATCACTCCCGGTTTTACTCGATCGATCGCGGCATACAAGCACTTTTGTGCCACATCCACTACTAGCTTTTTCTCTTCAGAGATTTCTCCAATTACCACCATGCGGCTGCAGTCACCAAAATAGCCATTTAAAATAGAGGTGTAGTCAATATTCATGATATCACCATTTTGCAAAGGTCGATCATCAGGAATACCGTGACAGATCACTTCGTTTAAGGAGGTGCAAATAGCTGCAGGGAAAGGAGGGTCGCCATATCCTACCGTTGCAGAGATAGCGCCTGCTTCCTTCGTAAGCTTACGTGCAAGTCGATCAATCTCTAAAGTGGTCACTCCCTCTTTTGCATAATTGCATAGCTCATCTAAAATAGTTGCTGCTAATTTACAAGAGGCGCGTATCCCTTCTATCTGCTCAGGAGTTTTCAGTAAAATATCATATTTTTTCTTATAAAAAAGAGCCTTTTCCTCAAAAGAAGAGAGAGGTTTTTGCTCAGGATAATGGCATTTTTTCCATTTTTTGGCACTTCCGCACCAACAAGGATCGTTTCTTGAAATCATGCACTAAAGTATAAAGAATAGAGGCTAAATCTTCAAGCCCTTTCCAAGGTCAGTCATAGAGATCTTTCCCTTTGCTACTGCCTCTTTTTTCTCCTTCTTCTCCCCCTTCCAAACTTGCCATTTAAAAGGTTTGTTTACCACGCCAAGTCTTGCCTTAATTTCGGTGAGAAGCACATCCAGTTGTTCAGGATTTGTTTTAAGCATCGGCAGCGATTGTAAAAGCTTCACCACCTCCCCTGCAGAATACCCTTTTACTTCTTTCATTTTTGCACCATCAATTTGCGTCTTTTCCAGCTCTCTTTTAAGCTCCTCAATCTCATCTAAAAGTTTTGCCTGCGCAACTCTAGCCTCTTCTTGCATCAAACTTACTTCTTCTGCAGTATTTTCTTTCTCTTGCTTCAATAACCCTAAATCACGCTCCACTACTGAGAGTCTCTCTATCTCTTTTTGTAGCCCAACATTTTGATGCTTGATCTCCTCATTACCACGAAGATCCCCACTAGCTCGCACCTTATCCATCAGCTCTTGCTTTTGACGAGACAAGATACTTGCCTCTTTATGTGTCACCTCCACAAGCTTCTCTAGCGCCTCAATTTGCTCATCTTTCTCTTTAAATCCTTTGAGCGTTTTATTCAGCTCCTCTTCAAGGCCTACCATCTCTACACTATGACTATCTCGAAGTGTTTCAAAACGATTTTTCCAAAGCCCTTTTTCTGCCGTTGATTCCTTTAAATTGCGCTCCCTCCCATGAAAAAAATCGAGCACTTCAAGGGACAAATAATACCCAATGGTGAGTGACACCATCATTGATAGGCTCCACCCTTTCATCCAAAAAGACTCAGCGCCCCAAGTGACAAAAAAGATAGCAAGGTTAAAAAGTAACGAAGAGTAATAAAAAAGCGATACAAATTTTCTCGATCCTACTAAAAAAACGGTAAAAGAAATCCCACTCATTGCCAGTAAAATCGCTTCTTTTGGAGCTTTTAAGAAGAGAAGGGCAATTGCAAGGACAAGTAAATTTAACATTGGGAAGACAAGGAGCAGTCGAAATCTTGCAGGAACTGGAGCAAAAAAATGTTTCATCAAAGCTTCTTTCATAGAGGACCTAATTCATATATATAGACTTCCCTCTACCTTATCACTCATTTTTGTTTTGTGCAAATACTTCTAACCCTTTTGCCACCATTAAAAACCCGTCAAAAAATTGCTTTTTCCCAAAATTTTCATTAGGAGAATGGATACGATCTTCCGGAAGCCCTGTCCCTAAAAAAAGAGCATCTCCCCCTGCTGCCTCTTTCAAATGCGCTGTCAAAGGGACAGAGCCCCCTGTATAGCTAAATTTCACCTCTTTTCCAACAACCTCTTCTAAAACCTTTGCAAACTTTTTTGCCGACGCATCACTTGGTAATCCCCAAGTACTTTTTCCACCACCTTCCACTTCTACTAACACCTTCATTCCTTCAGGGGCCTTCTTCTTAAAATACGTCGATACCTTTTCTGCAACTTCTTCTGGATCTTGCCCAGCAATCAACCGGCAGGTAACTTTTGCTGTAGCAGAGGATGGGATAATCGTTTTAGATCCTTCCCCTTGATACCCACCAAAGATACCATTTACCTCAAATGTTGGGCGCATCGAAACACTCTCTTGGAGAGCATACCCTTCCTCTTTCCTTAAGCAAGTAGCTGTTGTCTCTTCTTTATACGTTTCTGCGCTCGTCCCTAAATAGAGATCCTTTTTATCCTCATTTGACAAAGGGGTGATCCCATCATAAAACCCATCAATGGTAATCTTCCCTGAGGTATCATAAACAGATCCTACCACTTCACAAAGCGCTTGGATGGGATTATACACAACCCCGCCATAAGAACCCGAATGCAAATCAAACTCCGCATTAACATAGGTCACCTCCAAAGCAGTGATTCCTCGCACGCCAAGAGATAACTGCGGCACCTCATAAGACTCCATTCCATTATCCACAATCCAAAT
>JAHZKV010000058.1 GCA_022600215.1 bacterium | reverse complement strand
GAAAAACAAAGCTGCTCTCAAAAAGTTCAAAAAGGGAAGTCTTGAGAGAACAAGAGTAGCAAAACAAACAGCCCTCCTTCTCACTAAATATAAACACGCCAACAATAGAAAGCTTGCTTCAGAAAAATTACTCATTGCCATTGAGAGAAAGCATGAAATAACCTATATGCAACTTACTCTAGGTATTGGTAAAATGGAACATGTACTTGATAGACTTCCAAAGAATTAGCGATCGTTAATAGAGTCCAAAAAGGAGTTCATTCCTGATGTTAAAAGGCGTAGCGCTGCTAGTAAAAAGCGAAGAGCCAGCACCCCAATAACTGCAAAAGCGTAAGGCAAATACCTCCACGTTAAGTCATATTGTTGTACAATTGCCTCAGAGATACCCACAAATAAGATGCCTAGCAAAATCCACTCACTACCCTTGAGCATACGCTTTTTACGCTCCTTTACAGTCAGTCGTTTGCGGCGTTTTCCTCGTCGCCCCCTCTTAGCCATACTCCCTCTTTATCTTTTCTTAATTCTTTCTATATCTAATTTTACAATTAATTACTAATTATAATTTCAAAAAAATTGTTGCAATGATTATAAGCTTTGTTTAGCATGAACCAATTAGTACCATCATATAAATACGTATATAATTTTTATGTCGAAGTTAAAGATATTTACTCTCAGCCTTTTACTTCATTTTTCGTTATTTAGTGCTACAACACCTACCCCGCAAAAAAAGGGATACACGATCAATTTTGAAAATGTAGCCCTCAAAGAAGTGCTCCACTATATTAGTAAGGTGGGGAATATGAACCTTATCTACAATGAAAGCGATGTCGCCTTCAACGTAACCTTTGTCTCCGATAAAGAAACTTCCCTAGCAGATGTAAAAAGTGCTTTAGTCCAACTCCTTAGGATATATAACCTCTCCTTGATTGAAGAGGGGAACAATCTCATCATCCACAAAAACCCTGGAGTAAAACAAATCCCTACCGTCGTCTCTGCAGAGCACCCCCTGAAAGGGGAAGATCCCGCATTGATGACACGAGTATTTCGTATACACCAAGGAAATCCAACCAATATAGCAGCACTCCTTACGCCTCTTCTTTCCACAAAAGCGCTCATCGAGGTCTCCATCGACACCAGACAAATTATAGTAACTGATGTTCCCTCTAGTATCCAAACCGTTGGGGAATTGCTCAAAAGCCTTGATACTACGGAGATGGCGTATGATGTAGACTCCTACGTAGCAGAAAATATGTCAGCGCTAGAGCTAGAAGTCTTTGCAGCAAAAATCATGAAGCCTCTTACTCAGGGAACACCTCTTGAAATTGTTCCGCAACCTGAGACCAACACCGTATACATCATATCCACTCCCTTCTTAATTGAAAAAACACTCAGCATTGTAGAAGAGCTCGATAAGGATATTAGCTTTCGCAATTCAAATGGAAAGATGTCAGGGAAAAAAATCTCTGGAGCAAATGTGTTGATCTATCCACTCCAGCATAAAACCAAAGATGTGGTCATCGCTACCCTCAATCAAATTATCAAAGAGTCCAAAAATCAAGGGCTTAATACTGAAATGCTCCAAGAGATGGTAAAAAATACCTCTTATGTAAGATCTACCCACTCCCTCATCTTTATAGGGGAGCCAGAAAACCTCGCACTAGTAAGTGGCTTACTCCAAAATATTGATTCAAGCAACACCTTCCTCGGCACGCAAAATGCCTCTTTTTTTCTTTTCGATCCAAAAGGAATGAATAGCCACGAGGTGGTGAAAGTTCTTAAGGAAATTGCTACTAACCTCGAGCATAGTGACTATCCCAATGAGGTCCTCCTTCACGTACTTCGCAATTGCACCCCCATCAACGATTTAAATAGTATCTTGTTTGTAGTACCACCTGATATTCAACCAGAGCTTACGGGGCTGCTCAACAGCATCCTTGCATCCTATAATGGTGACATCAAAAAAACAGGGATCTCCCATTTTTACCTCTATAATATCCAAAAATCTACCGAAGAGCAAATGCGCAGCTCATTAGATAATTTAAAAAATTACCTAAAAGGCAATGATTATCCAAACGAAAATCTTATCAAAACGATAAGCTCCATGAAATGGATACGTGCAAGTAATTCCCTCTTTTTTGTAGGAAGCACCAAATCATTGCAAGAGCTCTCCGAAATCCTCCCTACTTTTGATGTAGATACCTCTCAATCCCATGGAACACTAACACAAGCTCCCCCTCCTACAGAATTTATTGTCTTTACCCCACAAAATACCGAAGCATGTGAACTGCGATGCATGGTTCTGGAAACCGTAGAAAAACTCAGAACTTCTAACCTCTCTGACCCATCTGTCATCCAATGTCTAAAAAGCACAAAAGTCTTAGACTCCTCCGATCAACTCGTCCTCACTGGAGTACCAGAGGCTTTAAAACGATCCGTTGTACTTCTAGAAAAGCTAGATAAACAAAGTCATGGTGCACAAAATGAAACAACGATTTTTATCTATGATCTACAAGCGCTCTCCTTCAAAGAATTAAGAGCTATCCTTGATAACATTGTTTGTGATTCTAAAAATTTCGACAGACCTGGATACTCACCGCTAGAAAAGACGGTAGAATCTATGCGGCAGATCAAGAAAACAAACTCTGTTCAATTTACTGGTACAAAAGACTCCATACTAAAACTGAAAAAGGTCTTGTTACAAGTAGACAAAGAAGAAAATGTTCAAAATAGCATCACCCCAAACATTCTTGTCTACAAAGTAAAAGCAATGTCTCCAAATGAGTTAATGACCCAGCTCAAATCTATTGCAAGTGAAGCTAAAAAACAAAACAAAAAGAATATGTCCCTTGTTCAGGCAATCAACTCTGTTCGCTATGTAAAAAATAGCCATAGCCTCGTGTTTGTCGGCAACCCAAAAGCCCTCTCTCAAATATCGAAAATTTTAAATGGTTTTGACAATACTGGCGGTATAAAAACAAAAGGAGAAGCAGCCAACAGAAATATTGAAGGTTACCAAATATATATACCTCAATATATCCCCGGTCCTGAACTTATCCAAATGGTAACGAGTTTTGAAAGTCACCTCGTAAGCAGTGGGATGATGAACGATGCCCTCTCTGAAGTGATTGATCACTTAAGTTATGTACAAAAAACCCACACCATTATCGTATCAGGACAAAAGGCATCGGTAGTAGAAGTAATCGCCCTCTTCAAGCAGTTCGACACCCTCGAGACGCTCGAAGCAACAGGGGGAAATTCCCCGCAAGCTGTAGATACAATAAACGAGCAAGGATTTTTGCTTTATAAAATTCAAAACTCTGAAGGAAATGAAATTGTTGCAGCCATGAAAAAAATTAGCACAGGGCTGCAAAATCAAGCAAAAGGAAATGCAAAGAATAAAGAGCTGATAGGAGCCATTGGCTCATTGCAATGGATTGAGACAACCAACTCCCTTATCGCCTCTGGAAGTCCTAATGTTTTATCCAAGCTAGATCAACTTCTAAAAACCATTGACAGACCCCTTCAACAAGTATTTATTGAAGTGCTTGTGATCGACACTTCCCTATCTGATGAACTCACCTTTGGTCTTTCTTGGCAAAACAAAGGAACGGTAAATAACCGCTTTGGGTATAGCTTAGGGAACTTTACTCCAGGTACCGATAGTCCAGGAATTCCTCTTGCTCAAAACCTCGATGGCATTGACAACAAAACAGTTCCTACTGGAAAAGCGGTACCACCTCTTGCTGGTGGTTATATGGGAATTATTGGTGATATCATCTTCCACAAGGGGCGCGGCTACACCTCCATCGGATCGCTCCTCAATGCTCTAAAAACAAAAGGGGATACTACCGTTGTCTTATCTCAAAAAATTGTAACACAAGATAACCAAAATGCTAAAATCTTCTCTGGAGAAAACGTTCCTTTCACTGGATCTTTAGTGACAACCTCCGGTCTCTCGCAAACCACCAATGCCAACTTGGAATATCGAAATATTGGAGTAACACTTTCTATCACTCCAAATATCTCAGAAGATGGGATGATCACCCTTGAAATCGATGAAGAGCTTTCAGAAGAAGCCAATGATGGAGATGATACCAACTCCTCTTCCGTTGATGCTAGAAATATTAATGGTATTCGTACTGCAAAAACCAATATGTCTACCAAAATACGGGTGCCAGATCAGCACTTCTTAATTCTTAGTGGAACGATGCGCAATAGCACCGTAAGAAATGTTTCTGGTGTTCCTTGCCTTGGTGGCCTCCCCCTTATTGGTGCAGCCTTCAACAAAACAGAAAAGTCGTACAACAATCGAAATGTGATCATGTTTGTAAAACCACACATCATCAAAAATCCAAAAGAATACTCAAAGATCACTGCTGCACAAGAAAAAATCTACTCCTCAGATAACCAAAGTAACCCAGAAGATTTTGATGCTGGCCTCAACCTTGTAGGGGCGGA
Organism: bacterium; assembly: GCA_022600215.1. Classification (GTDB taxonomy): domain Bacteria; phylum Chlamydiota; class Chlamydiia; order Chlamydiales; family 2-12-FULL-49-11; genus JAJACQ01. The sequence continues at coordinate 5,310 of JAHZKV010000058.1, read as the reverse complement.
TGAGGCTGATCATTTTGATGAAGATGATGACGATGTGTTTGATGATTTTGATGAGGATCTAGACTACTAATTGGTCTTTGCATATACTTACCTATATGCGAATATTTACCCTTTTCTTTTTATCTGTTTCTCTCTTTGCAGCAGAGGTAGTAAAACCTGTTCTTGGATACTCTGTCCACGATCGATACCTGCAACAAATGCGAACCATCTTTCCGAAACTTACCAAAGAGGAAAAAGAACATAGCTGGGGAAAAGAATACAGCATCGCGCTTCATTTTGCCAAAGACCTCGATCTCTACCAAGCAGTAGCAACCTTTAAGCGCGCACGTGTATTAATTCCCGATCACAATATTGCTCGCAGAAGAGAGATTGATTACCAAATCATCAATGCCTACTACCTTGGCGGAAAATATGAAGAGGTGGTCACTCATTTTGATCACTCCCTCCTTGCAAATATCGAGCCAGCCTTTCCTGCCTTCCATGACCTTCTTGTCATCCTCTACGACTCCCTTAAAAATATTAAGGAGGAAGAGCGAGCAAGCTTCATGCTCAAAACCATGGACAAATACTTTCCATTAGAAAAACAAAAGCTAGAAATAGGTAATGCTATCCTAGCAGGAGATATAGACCTCCTAGAAAAAGATGCAAAAAGTTTTGATATTGAAACTTCTATCGCTTCCCTAGAGGGATCTCTCGATGAAAATTTTTTCAAAGAAAGTCGCGGAGAAGGAGCTATCGATGAACACACGCACTCCCTCTCTGAAGATAAACTCCAATCCCTCTACCACCTTAAAGAATGCAGAGATGCTGAGCGCTCTATCCTAAATGACTACACCCTCCAAAGAAAAAATCCCCTTGCAGCAAGCTCGCTTAATGCTATCCTTCCTGGACTAGGGTATCTCTACCTCGGACAAAAGCAATCAGCACTCACTGCCCTTCTCCTCAATACCGTAACTGCAGGTGCAGCCATCCTATTCTATAAAAATGATAACCTCCCCGCTGCCCTTCTAACTCTTAGCTTTGAATCAGGGTGGTACCTCGGTGGAATTGTTGGCGCCTACGAAGAAGCAGAATTTTACAATAGGCGCATGTTTGAAAAAGCAGCACATTATCGCATGCGTGATCATAAACTCTACCCCATCTTAATGCTTCGCCATGGTTTTTAGTTTTTGGAAAAAAAGCTTTTATGCATTGCTATTGATACATCCCATCTTTCATTGTGGAAGCCTCTATGCGCTACCTGGCTATCATGAGCCGTGGGGAAAACATGTTGATCTAATGGAACAAAAAAAGCGATGGATTGCGCCACCAAAACGATTTGATCCACTATCCAAAATATCAGAAAAAATGATCCTCTTTCATCAAAATGTATTGAGCCCTGTCGATGGGCCACGCAGCCATTTTCGACCAACTAGCTCCAGGTATATGCTTTTAGCTATCAAACGCTATGGCTTTGTAAAAGGCTCACTAAAAGGTTTTGATCGCCTGCTCAGAGAAAATAGCGATCCATGGGTTTATCGCACTACCCAAATAGATGGGGTAAAATACAAATGGGATCCTACCTACTAAAAAAGCGCTGATACATCGTACCAACGCTTGAAAAATATTAGATATTTTAATTCACATGTTGCTGATGTGATTCACTTGGCTTATGATCAGTCCAAGCCCAATAAATAGTTGTAGCTATACATGCAACACCAAAGAAAGGTGCCATTTTACCAAGTCTCGATGCAGTGATATTTGCAGATCCTCTTGTAGCTAAAGCCATACTTTGTACAACTCCTACCAGCGCATGAACTGCAATCCAAGCACACAAAGGAAGTACCTTTCTAAGATCCCGCGTTCTATTATCAGATTCCCTAAGAGAATCAAACCAATCACCATCGTTTCTTAGGTTAATAGCTTCTTTTACTACTGCATATACTACTGGTGCCAAGATGCCTATCTGTAGACCTCTATAACCTACATGTCCTGCCGTAGCTGCTGCTGTTGAAAAATTTACACCCATATTGCCCTCCTTAAATTTTATGAGAACAACGAGTATACAAAGTTTGTTAATTTATAGTAAAGAATAGTTTGTAATAAAGTTATTCTTACGCTTTTGCTTTTTTACGAGAAGACTTTTTTGCTTTCATGTAAAAAGTCAAAGGGATACCCAAAAAGTCATAAGCTTCTTTAAAGCGATTGTGTAAATAACGCTTATAAGAATTTGGCATCAAATCAGGATAGTTAACAAACAACACAAAATTTGGAGGTGCTGTTGACCCCTGAGTAAGGTAATAGATTCGTAAACGGCGCGTGCCAATCACAGGAGGTGGGTTTTCCTGCAATATCCTTTCCATAAAGTTATTCAATTGCCCCGTAGTGATACGTCTATGATAATTTTCATGCACCCTTTCAATCATCTCAAAAAGGCCCTTCAACTCCTTATCATGCAGCGCAGATCCAACCAAGCATGGTAGATGTTTTGCTTCTGGTAAAATTTCTTCCATACGACGCATCAAATGCTCTTTTTGCGTCTTTTCGATGGTATCCCATTTATTTATGTAAAAAATACATCCCTTTCGAGCAGCCACCACCTCTGTAAAGATCTTCTTATCTTGTGCAGTCACCCCTGCAGAGGCATCAATGACAATCAAACAAATCTCTGCACGATCTACCGCATTTTCTGTACGAATACGTGCATATTTTTCTACCGTTTCTAACTCTTTTTGCTTTCGTTTGATTCCAGCAGTATCAATAAAACATACCCCATTAATCTGACTATCTAATGCATCTAGAGTTGTTCCAGCTATATCACTTACCAAAGAGCGCTCTTTGCCAAGAAGCTTATTTAAAATGGTAGATTTCCCAACATTTGGACGTCCAATAATTGCTACTTTTGGAGGCATCTTAAGCTCTTCCTTATCATCATCTGGAGCGATAGTACATAAATGCTCTAGCAAATCTGCAATCCCATCTCCATGCATAGAAGATACTGGGAAAAAATGCTCCACTCCAAGACTATAATATTCAGAAAAATCCCCGCGCTGCTTCTCCAAGTCCATTTTATTGATAGCAACAATTACCGGCTTATGAGTCTTTCTAAGTAAAGCAAGGACATCTTCATCATGAGCGGTAATTCCAGCAATCCCATCGATCACAAAAATAATAGCATCAGACTCCTCAATTGCCATTTGAGCCTGTACACGGATGGATTTAGAGAAAAGCCCCTCATTATCACTAGCGATACCACCAGTATCGATAAATAAAGCTTTTTTTCCAAAAAATTCTGTTTCTGCATAGAGTCTATCCCTAGTTACCCCAGGAACATCCTCCACAATAGACTTACGCCCACCAGTAATTCGATTGAATAAATGGGATTTCCCTACGTTAGGACGACCAACAATCGCAATTTTAAATTTTTTCTTTTCCATTGCCTTCTATGATACCGTAAATCCTATTAAATCTCAATCTTAGAGAAAACCAATATATTAAAATTTTAATTTGCTGGCCTTCTAAAAAGAGTCATCGCATGACTTGTCATCATTGATTTAAAGATAAGCACAGGGATCAAACGAATCATGATGTGATGAACTGCTTGATCTACTGGCAAGGATAGATCGCCATCTGGCTCTATCTCAATAGAGGGAGGTGGGTTTGGTAAAATAGACACCGTCCATGAAGTAAGATATGCATAAGGATTATCTCTAACACTAGAAAAATAGGTCTGCGCAGCAGTAATAGGATGCCAAGCAATTCCACTACCTTTTGAAAGGGGATTCAAAAAATTTAATTGCGGCAGAAGAGTCATCACAAGACCACTACCAAAAAACTGCACATATTTTTTTAAATAGCTTATGAGTACTTGTTTTCGCCCTTCAAAAGTAGGAGTTTTATAAAGCAAAGAAATAAAGTCATAAAAGACTTTGCACACCACTAAAATTAGCAATACATGTTTAATCGTTCTTACGCGATTATTAGAAAATCTGCCTTTCAGGGAAGGATAAAGCCGTGTAATCAAGAACGCATATAACTGAAGCCTCCCAATAAAATATGGCACTGCATATACCAACACTTGCTCCACCTGAGGCAAAATTCCTGATGTTTGATCTAGCCTCTCTACTCTTTTTTTCAGAACTGGTTTCAAAAGATTAGGATCATTTTTAATGCCATCTACAATATCCCTATCGGTGGGACCTGCTTTCCGGGTTCTATCATATACATCCCCTAAAACAACTCTTGCGCGCAGCTCATCACTTCCTAGTATGGCCATATATTCCTCTTAAAAAAAAGGATATTTTACTTTACCCTATCTTTATAGTAAAGGAACCTCTGAGGTAATTAGAGATCGTTTTGAATTTGATGCAAAATTTTCTTAAGCTCGGCCTTCCCAAGCTTTTTAAAGTCATCTTCACTGTCATATCCAACAATATTTTCAATGAGTTTTGATTTTTTCTCAATAATATGATGGATATGCTCTTCAAGGGAATGCTTCGTCACAAACTTAAAGACCGACACACCACGACTTTGCCCCATTCGGTGCACACGATCCGTTGCCTGATTTTCCCTTGCTGGATTCCACCAACGATCATAGTGGATCACCACCGAAGCAGAAGTCAAATCAATTCCCACACCTGCGGCATTCAAAGAACCCACAAAAACTTCATATTCTGGGTCATTTTGAAAACGCGTTACCTGCTCGCGCCGATTAGACGTACTTCCTCGTATCGCAGAATACTTAATCCCTTGATCTTTCAAATATTTTTCCATGATATCCATCATCCCAAGATATTGAGTGAAGACCACCACCTTCTGCTTACTTCTTCGCGATTCTTCCAAGAGCTCTACAAATAAATCCCATTTACCACTTTTATACTCTTCATAATTTTCTACATCGCCATGGTAAAGTGCTGGGTGATTACATACCTGTTTTAATTTATTGAGCAAAGCAAAGACGTGCATATGGAAGCTCTTCTCATTTTCATCTTTGAGGAGCTCATCGCTTCTTGTTGCAACTTGGTTATAAAGCTCTCTTTGCTTAGGTAATAACTCTGAGATAGATATCTCTTCAATTTTTTCAGGAAGGTCATCAAGCACCTCCGTCTTCTTCCTACGCAAAACAAAAGGCTTGATCAGCGCTGCAAGTAACTTATTTGCCTCAATATTTCGATCTTTTTCAATAGGTATCACAAATTTTTCCCGAAACTCAGCATCTACCGGCAAATATTTTGGCAGCACAATATCAAAAAGAGACTTAAGCTCTCCTAAACTATTTTCAATAGGAGTACCGGTAAGAGCTAGATTCATCTTCGTCTGAAGTTTTTTGAG
>JAHZKV010000057.1 GCA_022600215.1 bacterium | reverse complement strand
ACTACTCTCATTATTTGCGCCCGTAGTTCAACGGTAGAACAATAGCCTTCCAAGCTATGAGTGTCAGTTCGATTCTGATCGGGCGCTATTCTTTCAGGCAGCTGAGTTGTAAGTTGCTTATTTTAAGAGAGATGTAAAAGTAAAAACAGTAGCGATTTATAAAATAAATTGTAGAACCATTCAATCAAGAGGTATATTTTGACAGAAACAAAAGAGAGACAAGTAGCTGTTTCGATTAAAGAATTATTAGAAGCGGGAGTTCACTTTGGGCATCAGACCTATCGTTGGAATCCAAAAATGAAAAGATTTATTTATGAAGAAAGAAATGGAATTCATATCATTGATCTTTCAAAAACAATGTATCACTTGAGAAAAGCTTGTGAAATCCTAGGCAAAGAAGTGGCTAAAGGGAAAAGTGTTTTATTTGTAGGAACAAAAAAACAAGCTAAGATGGTTGTACAAGATTGTGCAGAAGCTTGCGGCGAGCACCATGTTGGAGAAAGATGGCTTGGTGGAATGCTAACAAATCTTACTACTATTCGTGGCTCTATTAAGAAGCTTGAGCGTATTGAGAGGAAATTGCAAACTGGTGCGGAAGGCCTTACGAAGAAAGAAGTATCTTTGTTAATGAAAAAGCAGGAGAAATTAGACAAAAACCTTTGTGGTATTCGTTCGATGAAAAAAGTTCCTGGTGTATTGGTTGTTGTTGATCCTGTTACAGAGCACCTTGCAGTTGCAGAAGCAAAAAAGCTAGGTATTCCTGTACTTGCGATTATTGATACAAACGGGGATCCAGATGGAGTTGATTTCGTAATTCCTGCAAACGATGATGCTTTAAAGAGTAATAAGTTGATTCTTGGAGCTTTGAGTAAGACTATTGTGGAAGTTAAAGAAGAAAATAACATTCCATTGCGACCAGCTGAGAAAAAAGCGGAGAAGAAAGTAGCAAAAGAAGAGACAACAACGGAAGAAAAGGGGGCTAAGTAATGACTGTAACAGCACAAATGATTAAAAACTTGCGAGATAGAACAGGCGTTGGAATGATCAAATGTAAAAAAGCCTTGGAAGAAAGTGGTGGAGACATCGAAGGTGCTATTTCGTTGCTAAGAAAAGCAGGGGTTGCATCTGCGGTAAAAAAAGAGAGCCGCGAGGCAAAAGAAGGTGCGATTGATTTTGTAGAAACTGCAGAAGGAATTGGTATTGTGCAAATGAATGCCGAGACTGATTTTGTGGTAAATAATGATAAGTTTAGATCTTTTTTGCATGATCTAGCGGAAGAGATGGCTACGGGAGAAGTTTCTGATAAAGAAGCTTTTTCTCAAAAGGATTACTCTAAAGAAGCTGGTAAAAGTGTAGATGAAAAGAGAAAAGAGATGATTGCTGTTCTTGGTGAGAATATGATTATTTCTAAGGCGATGTTTGTAAAGAAAAAAGATAACGTTTCTTATGGTATTTACTCTCATATGAATGGAAAGATCTTCACGATGGTAGAAGTAGAGGGAAGCAATGGTGAGCAAGCTTTTGCAAAAGAAATTGCAATGCATGCAGCTGCAGAGGCTCCAGAGTATCTTTCTTCTGATGACATCCCAAAAGAAGTAAAAGAGCAAGAAGAGGAGATTGCAAAATCTCGTGTTCCTGCTGGAAAGCCTGCAGAGATCGTGGAAAAAATTGTTTCTGGAAAGATGCAATCTTTTTACAATGAAGTATGTTTGCTTAACCAAAAGTATATTAAAGACACAGCAGTTTCTATCCAAAGCTTAGTGGAAGCAAAGGCTAAAGAGACAGGAAAGGCACTCAAAATTTGTGGTTTTTATAGATTGCAAGTTGGTGCGTAACTTAAAAAGGTACAAAAGCTGCAAAGTGAGTTTCTATAATAGGTATTATTTAGAGCTCCCTTTAGCAGCTTTTTTTAGGATTCTAGTATGACACATTATAAAAGGGTTTTACTGAAGTTATCAGGCGAGGTTCTCGCAGGACAATACCCATTTGGAATTGATTACAATGTTGCAGAGCAAATAGCAGATACTATTGCTGCTATCCAAGATCTTGGAGTAGAGGTAGCTTGTGTAATTGGTGGGGGAAATATTTTTCGTGGTAGCACTGCGGGGAAATATGGATTTGAAAGAACTCCTGCGGATAATATTGGGATTTTAGCAACTTGTATCAATGGTTTAGCTCTTCATCAGGTGTTATTATCAATGGATCGAAAAGCGCGGGTGATGAGTGCTAGAAATTTTGATGGAATTATTGAACCATTTAACTGGATGCAGGCAAAGTTATACCTTACCAAAGGGGTGACGATGATCTTTGTAGGGGGTACTGGAAATCCGTATTTCACTACAGATTCTGCAGCTGCTTTGAGGGCTTGTGAAGTTGGTGCTGATGTGATGATTAAAGCTACCAAATATGGCGGCGTATATGATAAGGACCCGGCTGAGCATAAGGATGCAAAGATGTATGATCAAATTACTACAACTGAGGTGCTGGAGAAAGACCTTCGTTTTATGGATGCCTCTGCTATTGCGCTTTGTAGAGATAATAGCATTCCTATTCAGGTCTGTAACGTATTTGAAAGAGAAACATTATTAGAAATAATTAAGAGCGGGAAAGGCGGAACGCTCGTAAGGGGAGGATAGAAAATGACATTAGATAAAGAAGCAACAAAAGACATGGAAAAAGCGATCGCACATCTTGCTGAGGAGTATAAATCACTACGAACAAATAGAGTAAATCCAAATATGCTCGATACTTTAATGGTGGAGGCGTATGGATCACAAGTTGGTTTAAAGACAATAGCATCGATTTCTGTGCAAGAGAGAAACTTAATTGTTACTCCTTTTGATCCAAGTATATCTGGAGACATTGTAAAGGCTGTAAATGCGGCTCAATTGAATCTTAATGCTATTAATGATGGGGCATCAATTAGAGTGCCTGTGCCGCCTTTAAATGAAGATTTACGTAAGGACATTGCTCGTCAGGCAAAGCAAAAGCTGGAGCAGGCAAAGGTCTCTGTAAGAGATGTACGACGTAAGAGTAAAGATGTTGCAAAAAAGCAAAAAAGTGATGGTGAGCTTACCGAAGACGATGTTAAGCATATCGACAAAGAGCTGCAAAAGATTACCGATGAGATGTGCTCCAAGCTCGATCAACTTTTCCTAGTGAAAGAAAAAGAAATCTTAACTATTTAGAGTTTTTTGGTATTGTAGAGATCAAGACAATAATCGATACAAAATCGTAAGATAGTCTCAAATTCTTCCTTTTTAATTTCTGAGTGTAAGCAGTTCTCTTCAAACATAGCTGCAACGTATTGCTCAAAATGAGTTTCTTCTTTTTTTTCTTCCATAAACGCTCCTTGTTTTTCTTATTTTACCAAATAGGCGTGTGAATCGATTAACTGGCTGAAAAAAAGCTCTTTATATGAGCAAAAAGTATTGTGATAAAAATGAGCTTCATTATATAATGAATGGCAAATCTGGCCCCATCGTCTAGCCCGGCCTAGGACACCAGGTTTTCATCCTGGCAACAGGGGTTCGAATCCCCTTGGGGTCAAAATGGGCTCTTAGCTCAGTGGTAGAGCATCTCCCTTTTAAGGAGAGGGTCGATGGTTCGAACCCATCAGGGCTCATTTGAAAGACTCGCAGTTAAGCTGCGGGTCTTTTTTTATCCTAAAAATTAGTTTAATTTTGTTTCTTTTTGTGTTTAACAGTATAAATGATATAATAATTATAAGTTAATTATACACTTAGTCTTTGTTATGTTAAGAAATTTTTTGGTTGATACATTAATGGATGTTTCCAGAGCTGGATTTTTGGCTTATGCAAGTCTAGGAAAAGATCATGCTCTTGATGCAGCTGATCTTCTTTCTACTGTTACAAGAAAGCGATGGGAAGAAGGTAATGATTTACCTGGAAGCTCTATGTTTGTGCTGTCTAGTTTGAGGGTCGTCGTGCCTCTTGCAGCTTTATATAAAGTGGTTATAGTCCCAATAGTATCTTCTGCTTATCAAAAGAGTGTAATGCCTTTTCTTAAACAGGTAGGTAAAGTGATTCTTAGTGTTGTTTTATTTTTTACTGTTACTGTGATTACTTTTGGTGTTATGAATGAATTTGAGTATGAAAGGACAGTTATTGATATTTCAAAAAGCTATATCAAGGGAATTTTTTACTTATGCGATGAGAGGAATGCTCTTTCTAATATAGCAATTGGTATTCTTGCTCCTTTAATTGTTATTTCATAGCTTAGT
>JAHZKV010000056.1 GCA_022600215.1 bacterium | reverse complement strand
TTACTTTATGCAAATGGGGAAATTCATTTTGGACATTTAGCAGGAGCTTATTTACCTGCAGATATATTTGCTCGTTTTTCTAGAAAAACAGGGAAAGATGTGTTGTTTGTCTCTGGGTCTGATGAGTACGGCGTTGCTATTACGATGTCAGCAGAGATAGAGGGAAGGTCGCCAAAAGAGCAAGTAGACCATTATCATGAGATCAATAAAGCTTTATTTCAAAAGATGAATATCTCATTTGATCATTATAGCCGCACCACCTCCAAAGATCATGATCCATTAGTGCAAGAATTCTTCTTAGAGTTGCTTGAAAATGAATGTGTAGAAGAGCAAACTTCTAAACGTTTGTATTCAGAAGCAGAGGACAAATTTTTAGCAGATCGATATGTTACAGGGGTATGTCCCAAATGTGGATATGAAGAGGCAAGAGGAGATGAATGTCCTAAGTGTGGAGGGAATTTTGAAGCAGAAGATTTGATCAATCCTCTTTCCAAGCTTACTAAATCTCCCCTAACACTAAAAGAGACGACCCATTTTTTCTTGAGATGTGATCTATTCAAAGAGAAGCTTTCCACATGGATTAAAAAGAAAGATTGGAAAAGTAGTGTTGTCAATTTTATTTTGCCTTACATCGAGGATCTAAGACCAAGAGCTATTACAAGAGATATGAAGTGGGGAGTTAAACTTCCACTGGAAGATCGAGAGGGAAAAGTTTTCTATGTTTGGTTTGATGCTCCAATTGGATATTTGACAGCGGTAAAGGAATGGGGCGAGATTCACGGAATAGATGCTTTGCAAACCTACTACAAAGATCCAGATACCAAGCTTGTCCAATTTATTGGGAAAGACAATATCATTTTTCATAGCGTAATTTTCCCTAGTATGTTGATGGGAAGAACTACTAAATATAAGTTGGTAGACGATCTACCTGCCAATGAATTTTTAAATTTAGAGGGAAAGCAGTTTAGTAAATCGAATAACTGGACAATCCATTTAAGAGAGTTTTTAGAGAAGTATTCGGTAGATGCTCTTCGTTATACGCTGGCTGCAAATGCGCCAGAAACTAGCGATAGCGAATTCACATGGAAAGATTTTCAGCGTAGAGTGAATGGAGATTTGGTGGGGAAATATGCCAACTTTGTTCATAGAACCCTCTCTTTTATTTGCAACAAAGTGGATGGAAGGGTGCCGACACCTACAGAATATAGCGCGGAAGATGATACCTTCTTTGATGAGATGAATCTTAAAGTTAAAGAGATTCAAAAGGCCTATGAACATTATCACGTGCGAGAAGCATGTTCTTTGATCATGGAGCTCTCCAGCCTAGCAAATGCATATTTTGATCACAAAAAACCTTGGGCTCTTGTAAAGAACAAGGAAACAGCCAAAGAATTAAATAATGCTTTGTACCTATCTTTGATGGCTGCAAAAGCTTTAGCTCTTGTTTCTTCTCCAATTATCCCAGATACTGCAAAAAAGATTTGGAATATGCTTGGTATTGAGCAAGACCTGGAAGCAACTTCTTGGGATGAGATTAAGGATATGCAACTAGTTCCTGGAACTAATTTGCAAAAGCCTGAGATCCTTTTTGAAAAGATAGAGGACGAGGTAATTGAAGCAGAAGTTGCTAAATTAACTGCAGGCGTTTAATAAAACACCAAGGTATAGTTAGATTCCTAGCGTCTCGGTAAGGAAGTGGGTAAGGCCGCAAAGGCGTTGTTTTGTAAGGTTGTTTTGTGTGCCAAGGGCAATCGCTTTCTTTGAAGAGATTAGAACCAATAGTTTCTTTGCACGGGTGATGGCGGTGTAGAGTAAGTTTCTTTGTAGTAAGATATAGTGGCTGGTATGGAGCGGTAAGATAATGCAGGGAGATTCACTTCCTTGGTATTTGTGGATAGAGACGGCGTAGGCAAGGGTGATTTCATTTAGTTCATCAAAGGTATAATCTACTTCTTTATAGTCAAATCGTATGAGCATCTCTTTGGTAGCCATGTCAATGTCAGTGATATAGCCGATGTCTCCGTTGAATACCATTTTTTGGTAGTTATTGCGAATTTGTAAGACTTTATCACCCACTTTATAGATACTTTCTCCGCGTTGGAGAAAAGTGGTGGAAGGGTTCAGCTTTGTTTGTAGAAGGGAGTTGAGGTGATCAATCCCTACTTTTCCGCGTCGCATTGGAGAGAGTACTTGAATATCTTGTGTAGGGTGAAAATCAAATTTTTGGGGAAGGGTATGTTCTATCAGGGTAAGCATCTCTTCGGCCATAATAGCTGGGTCATCTTGCTCGATATACCAAAAGTCATCGTCGGTGGAAGTGTCAAGCATTGGCATCACGCCTTTATTTACCGCATGGGCATTTTTAGTGATGAGTGATTCTTTTGCCTGACGGAAAATTTGGTAGAGGCGGGTGATAGGAAGTGTTCCTGACTCGATCATATTCTTTAGCACAGAGCCGGGACCCACGCTTGGAAGCTGGTCAATATCGCCAATAAAGATTATTCGGCAATGATCTGGTACTGCTTTTAGTAGAGAAAAACAAAGGTAGGTATCAATCATAGAGGCCTCATCAATGATGAGTAGATCACAATCAAGAGGATCGCTATGGCCTTTTTTAAAGCCTTTGGTAGTAAAGTCTACTTCTAGGAGGCTGTGGATGGTCTTTGCGGGGGCACGTGTAATCTCTGAAAGTCTTTTTGCTGCACGTCCTGTAGGGGCGGCAAGGGAAATTTTATCGGAAAGTTTTTCGTGGATGGAGAGGATTGTTTTTGTGATCGTACTTTTTCCTGTTCCTGGGCCACCAGTAATAATATGGATTTTATCTTCTACAGCGGAGGAGATAGCCTTTTTTTGCTCTTTTGCTAAGCGAATATGGTGTTTATCTTCTACCCAATCAAGAGCTTTATCCACTTTTACAGAGCGAATAGCGCAATCTGCATTTTTGATACGCTCGATCTCTTTGGCTATGCCAAGTTCTGCATAAAAAAGTTTGGTAAGCCATAAAAATGGTACTTCAGGGTCGAGGGAGGGGATAAGCTCTCTTTTGATTCGGCCGCTCTCTTCTAACCTAGTAATAGCTTTATGCAGCAGGGTTTGTTCTACTGCTAAGATAGGAGAAATCTTTTGTAAAAACTCATCTTCCACATAACAACAATGTCCTTCTTCTGAGAGTTTTTCTAAGTGATATAAAACGGCAGCATCTAGTCTTTTGTCATTATCTTTTGCAAGGCCTAAATTAGAAGCTAAATGATCAGCAGTTAAAAAACCAACGCCTGTTAAGTCACCAATAACGGCATAAGGATTTTCTTGTAGAATAGAGATGGTTTCATCGCCATATTGCCGAAATATTTTATGGGCAAGCCCTTCGGAAACTTTGTGACCTCGAAGAAAAAGCATCACTTTTTTAATATGCTTTTTTTCTGCAAAGCTCTTTTGAATTTCTTCTACTCTTTTTTTTCCAATTCCCTTGAGTTTTAAGAGTTTTGCAGGAGCCTCTTCTAAGACGTTGAGGGTCTCTTTTCCAAAAGCTTTTACAATGGTTTTAGCATGAGTTTTGCCTATCCCTTTGATAAAGCCTGATGCTAAAAAAAGCTCTATTCCCACTTCCTCTAAAGGCATGGAGGTTTGGAAGGAATGCACCTCAAATTGCTCTCCATATTCTTTATGATCTTTCCATTTCCCTTCGCAGGTAACGCTTTCTCCCACTGAAACATTGGGAAGTTTACCCACAATGCAGGTTTTTTTATTCACGCCCATGCGTAAATGTGCAACGGTAAAATGGGTATCTTCGGCTTGAAAGATAATATGTTCAATGGTGCCAGCAATTTCTTCCATAGAAAGAGAATACCTTGCATATCGCTTTTTGTAAAGATCGACTTTAATCCATTTGCAAATTATAATTTTATTTTCAAATAGGAGGTGGATGATGAAAAGATATTTTTGGTTGTTTATAACATCGAGTTTGTTTGGAGCAATATCGACAGATGATTTTTGCTGTGTTTCAATCGCCAAATCTGGAAGTAATTTAACTACGCGAGCGATTCGTTTGCTTACTGGGTATAAGTATTGTCAAAAAAAATATCTTTTGCCAGATGGGGGGTGTCATAAGCATCGCAATAAATGTGATCGTTTTTACTTCACTCATTTTTATCCAGAAGTTGCAAACGATTTACATCCAAAGATGAATCCAAGGGAGAATCCCGGCCTAAAATATGTTGTTACCGTTCGTGATCTGCGCGATGTGCTGGTTTCTTCTTCTAGGTATTGGCCAGAGCTTCCTACTACAAGAACATTTGGGTCTATTTATCGCCATAGAGATTTGCATGATGAAGTAACGTGCAAGATCCTTGCAGAGTTAAATGAGGAGTGGATTTACAATAAGAATCATGCGGTAGAAAAAAATGTAGATTTGTTGTTGGATACAAGCTTTTATCTTTCAGATACAATCAGAGATATCCAAAATGCAGTGGCATGGTTGAAACGGAATAAAGAGGTAAATGATCGTATTTTAGTAGTGCATTATGAAGATTTAGTGGGACCAAAAGGGGGCGGTAATAAAGAGAGGCAAATAGCAGCTTTAAAAAAGATAGCAGCGTTTTTGGAAGTAGATCTCTCTGGTAGAAATTTAGAAAGAACGGCAAAATTTTTATATGGTCGAGCTCCTACTTTTATGGTGGGGAAAGCAGGCAAATATAAATCATATTTTTCAGAAGAGGCGACAGAAAAATTTTGGGAATTGCTTACCGATGAGATGGATTATTTAGGATATAGTGAGTAGCTCATAAAGGGAGATCTTTCCATTTAGGAAGTCTTTAAAGAGCAAAGACTCTTTGTGGGAGCCATTTGCATAAAAGGAATAGTTTTGCTTAATAAGATGGAGGAGGGAGTGGTTAAAGCTATATTTTTCTCTAAGAAGAGCTTTTAGTTTTTCTATCCCAATTGGCAAAGAGGGGTCATGTAAGAGTTCTGCAATTTTTTTTGCACGATCGATAGGTGTCATCTTTATTTGATAAAGAATAGGCAGGTATTCACACAACGAAAAATAAGGTAGAAGGTGCTTCCCTGCAACTCCATTTAGATCTATTAAGAAAGGAATGGCATGATCAAGAGCATCGTAGAAAAAGATAGCATCGGTTGCTAGACACTCGGTGAAAGAGCCATCTCCTCGAATTCCCACAAAGGGATTGCAAGTAGTCATTAGGCGCATAATTTCTTTTTGGGAGATATTTTTTTGATGCTTGATGGTAAGTGTTTTTCCTGTTTCTTGTAAGGTGAGCTTTGATGTGGTTGGGTGGTCATCGATATGAATTTCTTTGACTCCAAAATCAGCTAAATGCATTCCTCTAAATAAGGGAGGATAGCTGCAAGATTAGGAACAATAATGGTAATATTTTGGGTATCTTTTTTTCGGTGGAGTAACACGCTTAAAAAGTAGGTAGTGATACCTTCTTGGGTAATTAGGTAGGCAAAATAGGTGTTTACGTCTCGAGTAGTTGCAGAAAGGCAAGGTAGTGCAATAATCCCTTTTTCAAGTTCATAAAGCCCCATAGAGCGCTCATTGGTAGACGGGGCGTAATCTTTGGTGTCAATAAAACCGTATTGTCCAATGCGCGATATGATTGGTGGATGGGGGTTATTTTCTAGAGCGATTTTTTTTAGACTTTCAAAGTCAAAGTAGGCCGTAGGGATTTCGATGATAGAAAAAGCTTCTTTGAGTAGTGTTTGTATTTCTTTGGGTAGGGTAGGAGGAGTAGGGTGTTTGTACATCAGGATGTGATGAGGAAGAGAAGATCTTAATTTATCCGGAAGGGGTGATCGTTCATCGATGATAGAGACAAGCTCAATGTTTAGTTTTGGGTCTAAGGAGTGCAGTATCTCTGCAATATGTATTTGCATGGAAAGATCTCCAAGGCCAGAAGGGATGACCCAAGTAAATAGGATGATCTTCTTATCTTTTGGAAGGGAGACATCCTTGTACTTGTACAAAAGGGCTTTGTCTAGAATTTGGAACAAGACACATTCTTGCTCTAAAAATCCCTTTTTTTCAGGGAGTGCTTTTGGGATGTTAGGCATCACGTATTCAGGAAGAGTGGGCATTTTGGTATCAAGTAGATGCTTGATGTTTTCTAAAATTTCGTAAGAAGAAGGTATTTTAGCCATTTTTTTATTGTAAGCAATTTTCCCTTTTGCTACAATTATCGATTCTATTCCGGCTTAGCTCAGTGGTAGAGCAGTA
>JAHZKV010000055.1 GCA_022600215.1 bacterium | reverse complement strand
GATAACTTAGTAAATTTGGAATCTGTGGAACATGCCTTAGCTCAATCTTTTCCATCGATAGAATTTATTGGATTTCATTTTACAGGAGTAAATGCTTTAGAGCACTCTGCAGGCAAAGAAGACAAGGAAGGTTTTTTGGCGAAGGTTTTTGAGCTCACAGAAAAAGCAAAAAGCGGCCAAAAGAAATGTAGCGATTAGAGGCTATCTTCTAATGATTGGAGAGTTTGTATTTCACCTGTTATTTCTATTTCATCTTTATGCATATCACAGAATGTAGGGTATTTTTAATTTTTTGCAAAGGATAATAAAAGATTTTGTTTTAATAGTTTCTTAAAAATCAAGAATCAGTTACACTACTTCACAGTAAATTACGCAATATATTATAGGGATTTTTTTAATAAAAGGAGATGTACATGGGAGCTTTAGGTATACACGCTTCAGACATACAAGATGAACTAGTTTATTGTCAGGTAAACCCTTCTAGGGATCCTTGCAGAGTTTGTATGGGAGATTCAAAACCTTGGGAATCAGGCGGAGAATTAAAACTTGAAAATGCTATTCAAAGAGTTATCTTATCTAACAGAAGAATGAGGCAGAGAGAAAGACTTGTTACTGGAATTTTTGTGAATGTAACTGCTATTGCAGCATTACTCCCACTTCATTTTATTTTTCAACCTCTAGGGGGTGAAACGTCTATTCGTTCTCGACTTTTTATTTTAGTTAAAACTGTAGTTGTAGTTACCCTTGGATATTTCTACTATCTTCGTGGAAAAGATGCAACGACCAAGACCCTTTATCCAAAGCTTGCAACAGATTGTAGGTTTAAAGCTCTCTTATCAGGTGATCCTGTGCTTGTTGGGCCAGATAATACCTCTTTAAAGAGAGTGGTATATTTTGATGCACGACGTATGGACTATCAGCCGTTAGCTGTGCTTCTTTTGCAGGAAAAAGATCTTGAGAAAAGAAAAGCGCTTGTTGCAGAAGCAGCAAAAGGCCTTTGTGTTGGATATAAAAGTATGTATAGTAGTGATCTCATCAAAGGAGAAAAGTTTTTAAGTTGTTGTTGGTTACTCCATCAGATGCATCCAGAGTTTTTCTCGCAATTTTCTATTTCTGTCCCGGATGCTGATTCTAGTACTCAACAACGAGATAGTGAGGAACATTTTTTTGCTAGAGAGTTATATCGATATGCAAGGAATTATAAAGATCCTCGCGCACTTTTGTTAGTAAATAAAATGTGTCAAGGAAAGGAGAAGTGTAAAATTTTGTCTGGTGTAGAAGAGAGAATGAAAAGTTTGCCATATATGTTGCTTATAGAGAGTCCGCTTTGTAATCCATTGGATTTATATACTGATAGAGATGCAGATCTTCATAAATGGGTTATTAGATCTTTGTTAGGAGATGAGAATTGGGACGAAGACCTTGGAACCATTACTCAAAGTCAGTGGCAAGAGATGTTTAAAGAGTTTGGGCTAGATGAACAAGAAGCTAACGATTTATGTTACGAGTTCGGTTATGGTACTGATGGTTTGTAAAGAGCGCGACCCTTGGCCAGGGTAGGCTCTACCTCCGCTTAAATCAATGCAAGTTTTTCGAGGGTGGACTTTAGTTCGAGGTTGTCTTCTTTGTCGAGGGCACCAGATTTGGAGAGCCAGGAGAGGTAATTTTTTGGTACTTTTGAAAGCGGTGTCCCGCGATGTTTTCCAAATGGCATTTGGGTGATGGGTCCGCTTTTTTGGTGGAGGAGCCTGAATACCTCTTCGATGGAGAGATCTCCTATCATTTTCTCAAATACTTCTTTCATTACCATGACGTCATCGAGAGCACGGTGAGCATTGTTTGCATCAACGCCGTATAGCTCGCGCAGGTATTGCAAGGAGTACTTCGGTAGGTCTGGGCGATATTTTCGTGCCCACTTGAGGGTATCGATGTAGGGGTAGTTGGGGAGGGAGACCTTTGCTGCAGCAAATTCTGCTTTAAGAAAGTGTTTATCGAAGTTATCGTTATTATGAGCGATTAGTACTACTTCGCCCTCGCAAAATTCGATCATTTGCTCAGCTACTTCTTTGAAGCTTGGGGCATCTTTCACCATCGCATCTGTTATTCCTGTGATGGAGGTGGATTCTGCAGGTATCGGCATACCGGGGTTTACAAAGGAGCAAAGAGAAGTTTTCTTCGTGGCATCGTATAGTGCTATTTCGATGATTTTATCGCTATCAGGTTTAAGTCCTGTAGTTTCTGTGTCGTAATAAATTGCTCTTCTTCCCATAACCTCTGAATTATAGAACAAGATCCTTTTTTCTGGTAGAAAAAGAAATGCTTTGCTGATAAGAGGAAAGATAATAGAATAGTGCTATTGGAATAGGGCAATGAAAGAAGAATTGTACAAGGAAAAAGACTTTTATAGGGCAGATCCTGCGAAGGTGATAGAAGAGTTGGGGTTAGACGTGGCTCTTGCAATGCTAGATGAGATGTTGCTCATTCGTCATTTTGAAGCGCGCGGTGAGCAGAGTTATCAGCAGGGAAAGGTGTGGGGTTTTTACCATGCATATACGGGTCAAGAAGCGGTACAAACAGCTATTGTCCATGCGCTTGGCCGTGAGAAAAACTTATATGCTGCGACCTATCGTTGCCACGCGTTGGCATTGCTTCTTGGAATGACTGCGAAAGAGGGGATGGCAGAGCTCTTTGGAAAAGAGAGCGGAAATGCAGGTGGCCGCGGCGGCTCGATGCATATGTATACGAAGAATATGTTTGGTGGATCTGGAATAGTGGGAGGGCAATGGCCCCTTGGAGCTGGGCTGGCATTTTCTTTAAAATATCGAGATATTAAAGATGAGGTAGCAGTAGTTTTTGGTGGCGATGGCTCTACTCCTCAAGGAACATTCCATGAAAGCCTCAATCTAGCAAAGCTTTGGAAGCTCCCTCTTATTGTGGTTGTGGAGAATAACCAAATAAGTATGGGCACGCAGCTTCACCGTACCACTTCTGTGATTCCAATTGCGAAGAATATGGCGAGTGCTTATGGAATGCAATCGTACTTGGTGGATGGGATGCAATTAACTGATGTATACGAGCTCTTTGGAAAGATTAAAAAAGAGGTGATGGAGAAAAGCGAGCCGGTGATTGTGGAAGTGATGTGCCAGCGCTTTAAAGGGCACTCGATCTCTGATGCTGCGACTTATCGCACTAAGGAAGAGTTAGAGGAGATTAAAAAACAAGATCCAATTGATCGTTTCAAACACCTACTTAAAACGCATTGTGGCTTTACGGAAGAGGAATTTGAAAGAAGATCTGCCCTTCAAAAAGAAGTGGTAATGGAGGCTGTAAAAGAAGCTGATAGTGCACCTTTCCCATCTATTGATGGATTGGAAGAGGGGGTAATTGTTTAGATGAGAGAGATTACCATTAGAGAGGCTTTGAGAGAAGCAATTGATGAAGAGCTGGGACGGGATGAAAATGTCTTTATCTTGGGAGAAGAGGTAGCGGAATATAATGGCGCTTATAAAGTGACCAAAGGCCTTTTGGACAAATACGGACCAAAGAGAGTGATTGATACTCCTATTATTGAAGGTGGCTTTTCAGGTCTTGCTGTAGGTGCTGCTTTGACGGGACTTCGTCCTATTGTGGAATTTATGAGCTTTAACTTTTCTTTTGTGGCGTTTGATCAAATTGTAAATAACGCGATGAAGATGCATTACATGTCAGGCGGAAGATTTACCGTCCCTATTGTCTTTCGCGGTCCAAATGGTGCGGCAGCAAGAGTATCTTGTCAGCATTCCCACAATGTAGAGCCTTTGTATGGACACTTACCTGGATGTAAAATTGTCGCTCCTTCTACTGCTTATGATTCAAAAGGATTGCTCAAGGCCGCTATTCGAGATAACAACCCGGTGTTTGTGTTAGAAAATGAGATGATCTATAACATGAAGGGAGAAGTTCCTGAGGGTGATTATACAGTAGAGATTGGTAAGGCAAAAATAGTACGTGAGGGGAAGCATTTGACTCTTTTGAGCTATAGCCGTATGCTCTATTTTTGTGAAGAGGTGGTAGAGGAGTTTGAAAAGAGAGGAATTTCTATAGAGTTGATTGACTTGCGTACCATCAAGCCTTTGGATGTAGGTACTATTGTTTCTTCTGTGAAAAAAACGCACCGCGCTGTGGTGGTAGAAGAGGGACATAAATTTGCTGGGGTTGGAGCTGAGGTTACTTCGATTATTCAAGAGTTTTGCTTTGATAGCTTGGATGCTCCTGTAGAAAGAGTATGCCAAATGGAGACGCCCCTTCCTTACTCCCCACCGCTTGAAGAGGAAACTATTCCAAATCCAAAGAGAATTAAGGCTGCAATAGAAAAAACGCTAAAAGGGGTAATCTGACTATGGCAATACTGGTAACTATGCCCGCTTTGTCTCCAACCATGGAAGAAGGGGTTATCTCTTCTTGGTTAGTGAATGAGGGAGATAAAGTAGCTGATGGCGACGCTCTTTGTGAAATTGCGACAGATAAATCTACCGTAGAATTTCAAGCTATTGATGGTGGATATCTACGAAAGATTGTGGTTGCTGCAGGATCTTCAGCAAAAGTAAATGCTCCTATTGCAGTGATTACTGAAACGGCTGATGAGGATATCTCTTCTCTTTCTTTTGAAGAGGAGAAAGCCGAAGAAGAGGTAGCAGCATCAGCAGCTCCTTCTGAAAAGCAAGGACAAAAAGAAGCGCCTGCTGGGGCAGCAATAAACGCTATTACTTTTTCTCCTCCTCCTGCTGCGGAAAGAATTCGCTCCAGAAAAAAAGCAAGCGGCAATGCAAGCCCTCTTGCACGAAAAATAGCAGCGGAAAAAGGGTTAGATATTGGCTCTGTAAAAGGTAGTGGACCAGCTGGTCGTGTGATTGCAAAAGATTTAGAAGGCGCATCTGCTAAATCCATCCTTGGAGAAAAACGCGAAAATTATCAATACCCGGATGGAACTTTTGAAGAGGTAGCACTTACTCCTGTACGAAAGGTGATTGGAGAGAGGCTCCAAGCTTCTAAGATGACCATCCCTCACTACGTGATCACACAAAGCGTGCGTATGGATAAAGCGATGGCTTTGCGCAAAGAGCTCAAAGAGCTTGGTATGAAAGTCTCTTTTAATGATTTTGTGGTGAAAGCAACGGCCCTTGCTTTAAAAAAACATCCTGAGATTAACACAGGCTATGATTCAAAGAAAAATGTGATCATCGATTACAAGACGGTAGATATCTCACTGGCGGTAAGCGTCCCTGACGGCTTGATCACCCCTATTTTGTGGCAAACGGACTATATGTCTCTTACAGATATTTCTACGGAAGCAAAAAAGCTAGCCCTTAAAGCAAGGGATGGCACGCTTGCTCCACATGAATATCAAGGGGGATCGTTTACTATCTCCAACCTTGGGATGTTTGGCGTGACTACTTTCCAAGCTGTTATCAACCCACCACAGGCAGCGATCTTGGCAGTTGGTGGTATCGCAGAGATTGCAGTTTCAGAGGGAGGAAAGCTTTCCACAGGGTATCAAATGAATCTTTCTGTCTCGATGGATCACCGCGTGATTGATGGAGCAGAAGGAGCAAAATTCCTTAATTCTGTTAAGTTTTTCCTTGAAAACCCGTCTAGCCTTCTATTTTGAATCTTTTTTATAGAAAATCCTGCTTTTTTTAGATGTTCTTCTGATATAATGTATTCATTTATAATGGAGGTTTTCATGTCAGTAAGAGAAATTAAGAGTCCAGTGCCAATAACTTTAAGTAGTAAGAAATTTTTTGAGGTAGTTAAGGACCCAAAAGTTATTACTATAGCAATGGCTGTTTTCGCACTTATTGCATTTGTTGCACATAGGTTTTTTTTACGGGCAAGCGATTCACAGCAAGGTTCGCAATCTCAAAACTACCCGTTGCAATCTCAAAACTACCCGCCGCAAGCAATAGTTATCAAGGAGCAGGATAGAGCTTCTGACGAGGTGGCAGGTAGTTCTTCTGAGGAAAGTAGAGAAGGTTCTGCTTCTGACGAGGCGGCAGGTAGTTCTTCTGAGGAAAGTGGAGAAGGTTCTGCTTCTGACGAGGCGGCAGGTAGTTCTTCTGAGGAAAGTGGAGAAGATTCTGCTTTGGGAGGTGGAGGAGGTTCTGCTTTGGAAGGTGGAGAAGGTTCTGCTTTGAATGATCCAAACGCTGTTTTATTAAATGAGCAAGAACGTTCAACAGCGGTGGAATCGACTGATCTAGGTGGGGTTGCTCCTTCTTCAGCTATTGAGAGAGTTTCTTTTACACCAGAAGAGAAACGGATATGGAGAGCGCAGTTAGAAGCACTTTTTAATTATGCAAAAGATGAAGCAATGCTGAATAAGTTTGTAAGCTTACGCTTGGAGAGAGTTTTGCCGCAAGATATGGGCGAGCCGCAATTTTATCTTACTGTAAATGATGTAGTCAATGATAGCGGTCTAGATGCCTATCATTTGGAAGAAACACTGTTTGCTGATCAAAGAATAGCGAATTCAGAAAAAAGCTTTTTTCTTGTTGCCACGATTGCCAATCCGCAGATTTTGTTGGTTGCAGGAGATCAATGTAGAGCTGCAAATCTTGGTGATTTTGTAAAGACACATTCAGCTAAAACAGAGGAATTAATTAATAATATACTGGAGATGGTGCAAAAACATTCAGCTTATCCGCAGTTTGATTCAGGATTTAGATTACGTACAGTAGATAATACTCCTAGCTGGTTTCACCTTATAATGGAACCTGCTGATACCAGCAGTAGAGGATTTAATAGAGGGGCAGAGAACCTTAAATTGGTAGTGCCGGATGGTATTTTCCGAGCAGATGGAGCGAAGATGGTCGTAAGGGATGTAGATGTTTTAACATCTACATTAATTAGTTCTGTATTACGTGCTCCTATTTGTCGTATAGAATATTTGAAAATCAAACCAGCCCTTACGATGTTTGATCAAGATAGAGGTGCTTTACAAGAGAAGCTGATGCATTTAATGCCCACTATTCAGGCGAATAATGGTAATGGGATCTTCAGTCGTATCCAATGTAATGGATATACATTTGGTGCGCCGCAGGACTGGGAAGTGGCTATTATAAATGAATCTGTCGGTAATGTAAGAGCAAACGTCGGTAATCGTTTTGAGGATGAATATGCTTTGCTCGGAGACGAGGATCTTTTTCCTATGGATTGTAATGGGGCAGAATCTTGGTATTTAATTGGTTCAAAGAGTCTTGGAGCATCAAATATTGGGAATGTTCTTATGCCGCGAGATGGTGATGCTGATGAAACTGCTTCTCAAAGGTTCGAGCAACTAGTAGAAGCCATTTTAGATGGAATGCGCTTGAGAATTGCGACTTCTGTACGTGGTACTAGTCTTGGTCGCTCTGATTTTACTGATGGCCCTATTTTTCTATCCACATCAAGAGGAAAGGGAAATGGTGCGAGCGAGAGTTTGAGAGTGTTTATAACTCCAAATAGAATGTATTCGGAACGATCAACTAATTACGTAGAACCAGATCGAATTAGAGATAGATATCAAGAGCAATTTTTTCCGGCAGGTGATAGTGGTGCAGGTGGAGGTGGAGGTGGAGGTTCTGCTGAAGAGTAATAAGACTTATTTGAAACCCCTCTAGTCTAGTGTTGTAAAACTTTATTTAGTATTTAGTCTTTTTTGTTAATAATAATTGTTGTATAATTATTGCTAACAATGGAGGTTTTATGATTAATTCAACAACTGCATCAAATGGAGGGGTTTCGTCTACTGGTGCTACAAATTTTTTCCCTGCAGCTGTATCTCGATATGCACCGATTATAAAGGCTGTAGCCTATCTTGCGATTGGTTTTTTGGTCTTGAAAATCGGATTAATGGTAAAAAATTATTTTAATAGTAAGCCAGATTCATCACCATCACCATCACCATCACCAGCAGTAGAGCAGCGGGAACTGGCAACACGAGAGCAGCAGCCAGCGCCAGTACAAGAGCAGGAAGTAGAGGTAGAGCAGCAGCCAGCACCAGAGCAGCAACCAGAGCAGCAGCTTGCGCCAGAGGCAGAACCAGCGGCAGTACAAGAGCAGGAAGTAGAGGTAGAGCAGCAACCAGAGCAGCAACCAGAGCAGCAGCTTGCGCCAGAGGCAGAACCAGCGGCAGTACAAGAGCAGGAAGTAGAGGTAGAGCAGCAGCCAGCACCAGAGCAGCAACCAGAGCAGCAACGAGAGCAGCAGCTTGCGCCAGAGGCAGAACCAGCGGCAGTACAAGAGCAGGAAGTAGAGGTAGAGCAGCAACCAGAGCAGCAGCCAGCGGCAGTACAAGAGCAGGAAGTAGAGCAGTATCCAACTATTGAGGAGCTAAAAGCAGAAAGAGAAATAGTAAATAAGCTAGTAACAGAAAAAAAAACCATAATGAATACTATAAAAGCTCAACTAGAAGAAGCAAAAAATCAATTGAAAGAAGGGGTAGAAGATCCAGGCAAAGAAAAGAAAGTAGTAGAGCTTACAAGCAAACATGAAGATGCACAAAAAAAGTGGCGCACTGAAATGGGCAAATGGCATAAAATTCAAGATGCCTTAGATGCTTCAAGTAGATTGGATGATCTACAAGCTGACTTAGAAGGAGTAGAAAATCAATTAATAAGAGCACGAAAACAATTGAAAGGCTGGGAAGTACTCGCAGAACGAGCGCCAGCTGAAAGTTATTATGAGGGAATGATTTCGAAGAAAAAAGAGAAAATAGTAGAGTTTGAAAAGCAATATGCAGACATACACGCAAGGTGTGCCACTGAAATGGCTAAAATCAAACTGCTCTAAGACCTATATTTGCAGCTGAAAATTCAGACGATTCGGACTTGGAAATCTAATAATAGATAGGCATGTATTAGAGCCATCTTCTTCTTTGGAAGTAGTAGAGTGATCCGATAAAGGATACTACGATAAAGGACATCACAATTTCAAAAGCGTAGGGCGACTTGGCAAAGGGGAGCTCTACATTCATTCCGTAGATGCTAGAGATGGTGGTGGGAAGGTTTAGGACGATAGTTAGCGCCGTTAGTAGTTTGATGGTCTTATTAAACTGATCGGTGATCACCACTTGTACAGAGTTTCTAAGGGAGATGATAACGCGTAAGCTGAGCTCACAAAGAGCTTCTGCCTGCTCTGCACCAAGGAGGAGATCTTCTAGCTCATCTTGGTCATCTTCTTCAAGTGTAGCAAATTTTCTGGTAAGAAGAGCTTTGATAACTTTTCGTATAGGCTGTAGGGCATTATGACACTGGTTTAAGTTTTCTTCTTTTTGGGTAAGCTCGGTAATATCTTGTTCATTCACTTTGGAGAGGTCTTTTTCGTGGATAACCACTTCGGTACGGATTTTTTTAATCACTCGAGTATAGCTTTGGATGATCTTTAGGAGAATGTGTACTAAAAATTCTGTTTTATCATGAGGTTTGAATTCTGAGGGATTGTTAATGATATTTTTCATGATAGGGCAGCTGGTAGGGGAGATGGTGACAAATTGGTCGGTGGAGAGGATGATGGTGAGGGGAGCGGTATATACGCCATTTTCTTCCATGTTTGGAAAACGGACAAAGATCGCGAAGGTAGTCTTATTCAGCTTTTCTATACGGGGAATCTCCATCAGATCGAGTGAGTCGGTAATTTCATCAAGATCGAGATTTAGCTGCTTAGCAATAGCTAAGAGGTGATCAGTATTTGCATTTTCCACATGCGTTAAGCAATTTTCCTGCGCAGCAGGGACCTTTTGAAAGACTCTTTCATGGGCATTTTTCAAATAATATGTAATCACTTTGGACCCCCTTCCTGCAAGAGCGCGTCTTGCGCATATATCATTTTATCGCGATCTACCTTTGATTTCAAGGCTCATTAAGGTTGCTCAAAAAAAGACTATGATTGTTCCTGCATGGACTCAAAAGAGTCGAGCATCTTTTCTGCTTTTTTGAGCTTTCTTAAGATCGTAGGAAGTTTTCGAACAGCGGCAGTTTGGACCATTTCTTTTTTGATAGGTTGGGCAGGAGAGCCTAGATATACCCCTTTTTCTTTGATCGACTTGATAGGGGTTGCTCTGGCGGCAAGGATTACTCCATCGCCTATTTCAATATGTCCTATGAGCCCACATTGCGCTGCTACAATGACATTGCGCCCTGTTTTAACAGAGCCTGAGATGCCAGACATCGATACAATTAGGTTATCCTCTCCAATCTCGCAGTTATGAGCGATCATGCAAAGATTGTCTATCTTTGTTCCTCTCTTGATGGTGGTGGTAGCAAACCTTCCTCTATCTACGGTAGTGTTTGCGCCAATTTCCACATCGTCTTCTAAAATAACTTTTCCTAGATGTTTGATCTTGGTATGGCGACCTGTAGTTTTATCGGTATGGTATCCATATCCACAACTTCCAATGACGGCACCTGGTTGTAAAATTACGCGATCTCCAAGGTGACAATCTTCACGGACAGTAGTGTTTGGATGAATAATACAATCGCTTCCAAGGATGCTTTTTGGTCCAATAGAAGCGTGTGCATAAATAGTAGTTCCATCACCAATTACTACCTCTTTGTCAATGGCTACAAAAGGGCCAATGGTGACATCTTTTCCAATAGTAGCGGTGGGGTGAATAACGGCTGATGGGTGAATATCGGTGAATCCACTCTTTGAGTGGTCCTCTAAAAAGAGAAGGCAAAGCTTTTCAAAAGCCTCTGAGGGATCTTTGCAAAGGAGGTAGTTTTGTCCTTCCATTTGCTCTGCACTTTCGTCAATGCAAATAACTCCTGCCTGGCTTTTTTTTAGCTTAGAGGTATATTTGTCGTTAGCAAAAAAAGAAGCCTCCGAAGAGGAGGCTTTTGAAATATCATTTACTCCAGTAATCATTACATCCTTATCTCCTAAAAGTGGAACAGAAAGATGTTTACTGAGTTCATCTAGAGTAAATGATATTTTTTTCATAAAGAGTATCCTTATTTCTTATCGTTTTTATCTGCTTTCTTTTTTGCTTTTTCGGATTTTGCAACTTTTGCAGACTCTTCTTTTTGCTCTTGCTCAAACTTAGCATTTAGCTTCTTGATCACTTCATCCGTTACATCCAATTTTGCTTCAAAGAAAAATGCTTGATCTTCATTCAATACAGCAGAATATTTCTTTTCCGCAGCAAGTTCTTTTGCAGCTTCTTTTGCTTTTTCTCTTACAGCAAAAACACTTTGAGATTGAGCTTGTTGTACAATTTGTGGGAACTGCATTTGGTATCTTTGCATTTCACCCATCAAGGTATCTTGTTGTGTTTTTAGATTTGCAACTGCTTCTTCACTTAGAGAATCTAGCACATCTTCGTTTGCAAGCTTATCTTGTACTTCTTTAATTTGAGCAGAAAGATCTCCAATAGATTTTTCCATTTGCTTTTGCATCTCTTGCAAGTTCTCTTGCTCTTTTTTACCAAATTCTGATTCCATGAAACATCTTCTGAAGTCAGCAAATCGTGGTGTGCTTGCAGTAGATTTAGCAGATAGGGGAGCTGCAAGTAGAGATAGCGCTCCAAGAGTAGTCATCATAAATTTTTTATACATTCTATATCCTTTTGATTGGTTGAAAGTTAGTCTATTTTACGAAACAATGAGCTTTAATTCTATGATTTTTTTAAGTAAAAGGGGCTGGGTGTCATATTTTTTTCTTGAAAGAGAATATTCGAATCCAACTTTTGATGCCCTGGATCTTATCAAGAACTTTTTTGTTTCGGTTTGGGTATTGAGCCTCATCAAGAGATTTGCAGGCATCCTTCACCTCCTTAGAAGGCTCAGCAGGTAAATCACGTTGATCCTTGTTTTTCTCGAAGTAATACATAGTTTTAGCAAGGGAGTAAAAATTCTTATCTTCACTTAGGATGGTAGGGGGTTCCTCTACTTGTTCTTCTACAGAAGTAGCTGTAAGAAATTCTTCCTCTTCTAATTCCTCTTCCATAATGTGTATAGGTTTTTCTTTTGCGATCTCTTTATTTTTCGCGATGAGAGTATAAGAGATAGCGGTACATGTAAAAAGTATAAGAGCTGTTTTTGCGTATTTCATCATGCCTCCTTTTTTGAAAAAAAAATTATAACAGAAAAAAGACCTTTTTATCTAGGAAAAGGTCTTTTTTTGGAGCATTATCTGCTTTTAGAATTGCCCAGCCATGCTGAAGAACACCCGTTGAATTTCTGGGTTTGTTCCTTCTCCACGGTATGGATCAGGGTTAATGGCATAACCATAACCAATTACAAATGGAAGGGGTTGTCCCATATGGAGTCGAATACCAGCACCTGTACTTAAATAAAACTTATCGAAGATACGGTTTGGTTCACGAAAGACATTAAATTTAAGGTCTGATAGGGAACCTGCATCAAAGAAGGTGAATACATCTAGAATGGGTAGAACTTTTTGTAAAAGCTCCACGGATCCTAAGAATGAGGTAACTCCTCCTTGTGGATTTCCTAGTTCATCTTGGACAAACTGTGGTCCAAGTTGACCTGGAGCATATCCACGAAGTGTTTCTACACCTCCAAGGAAGAATTTTTCTGTAAGGGGTAGGTCTAATGCCCTACCATTCCACATGGTATAAATAAGGTTTGCATCACCGCGAATTTTAAAGGTAGCTCCATTCCAAAGGGGGTAGTAAAAAGAGTTATTAAATCCAAATTTAAAAAATGGAAAGTCTTGGATAAACTCTTGGTCTCGTACTAATCCCACAAATTCTGTTTCAAAGCTAGACTTTAATCCTCTGCTTGGAACGTATGGGTTGTCAGTAGAATTGTAATTTAATACAAACCCACCAGCTGCTGTGATACCGTTATTAAGATTGCTTTTTCTTCTCTCATCAGTTTTGACATCAGCGTCACCAAGATCTACTATAGAATTTTTTAGACGAGTTTTAATTCCTCCAGACATGTAGGAGTTGATAGGGTAGCTTGCTCGGATACCTCCGCCAACAGACCAAAGCGTGTAAGAACCAATAGTATTATCTTTTCTACCTTGCCCATCTATTCCTAGTGTCCATAGAGAGTCGTTGATGTATGGGTTGTTCCATTTTAGCGTTAGCGTCTTATCTTTTGCTGCAACCATAGCTTTTAGGTCTAAGAATTGTCCTCCTCCGCGAAGGGCATTTATTCCTTCGGTCCACATAGTGGAAAGGCCATGAAGGTCAAAGTTGCTCTCTGAGATGGATAGCTCACCAAAGAGGTTTGCAGTGGAGTTCGCACCTGCAGAGAGGTGAAAAGATCCAGTTCTGTTTTCTTCCACTTCAATCATCACATTGCGATATTTGGAAGCATCATGTTTCATCTCTAGTTCGTCGCCCTTTACTCCATAAACAGAGACATTTTTGAAGTGACCAGTTGCTTGTAATCTTCTTTGTGCGATTTTTATTTTTCTAGAGTCAAATTCTTCCCCTGGAGCAATATCGGCAAAGTTGTAGATAACGTTGTTATTGGTTCTAGTATTACCAGAAATCATTACTAGTCCTACTTTATACTTGTCTGATTCGGCAACCTCGAATACTACATTGTAGGTATGATCTTTTCCTGGTGAGAGTTTATAGGAAACGTTGGTATCAAGGTAACCTTGTTTTGTGTATAGGGACTTTAACTTTTCTTGAGCGTGGTAAATTTTCTCTGTGCTAAAAGATTCACCTTCTTTTAATGAGAGAGCTTTTTCCACTGTTTTGGTAGATTCTAAGGTATTTCCTTGTACTTCTACATTTCCAAAACGGTAGATCTCTCCTCTATCTAAGGTGATGTAAAGAGTAAGCTTATCTTTCTCCACTTCTTTGATTTCCATCTGAACTTTTGCATCGATGTACCCTTCATTTTGGATGAAGTGTGTGATACGTTGCTCATCTTCTTGCTGCTCTTTTTCCTTGATCACGCCACTACCTGTAAGCCAGTTAGTCAAGATGTTGAAGCGAGAGGATTTAAGCATAGAGTAAAGTTGTCTTCTTTCCTTTCTTGTAAACCCTTGCATTTTGATATCGTGGATATGTCCAAGGGGGCCTTGATCAATGATAATTTCTGCAGTTGCTTCATTCGTTCCTGGGATATCGTTGATTTTATAAGCAACATCTGCTTTGAAGTATCCTCTTTTTATCAAGAAATCACGGATATCCATCAAAGACTCATAAAACTTTCCTCTGTTGTATACCATTGGCGCAGAAAGGTTACCTTTATTTAGGATTTTACTTGCTCCGTAAGAGGAACCAGTAACCATAAATTTTACGATAGTTGGGCGAAGGGTTACATTTAATTGAATGACCAACTTACCTTCTTTTTTAGTGATAACAGGCTCCACTACTTGATATTTTTTAGAGAGGCTTTTTAGCTCTTTATCAAATTCGGTTTGGCTAAAGTTATCCCCCACTTTGATTTGCATTTGGGTGAGTACTTCTGTCTTTGTTTCTTTCTCAGAAGGAGGGTGGTTGGTAATATTTACAATGATTTCTCCCACTTGCACATTTTCATAAGAATCCTTTGGGATTTCTTGAGAAACAAGTGCAGTAGTTAGGATAAGAAAGAAAGAAAGTAATATTTTTTTCATTTGTAGCCTTATTAAGTGAATTTTTTTTAAATGATAGGGGATAACCCCATTAAAATAAAGTTCTTTCTGAAAGTGCTTTAGAGAGAGTTCCTTCATCAATAAAGTCTAAAGAGCTGCCAATAGGCATACCAAGGGCAAGCCTTGAAATACGAACATTTAACGTTTCTAATTCTTTCTTTAAGAATAAAGAAGTAGCATCCCCTTCAAGGGTAGAGTCTAGAGCCAAAATAATTTCTTTTACCTCTAAATCTTCGATTCTTTTTTTTAGGCCAGCAAGGTCTAAATCTTTGGGAGAAAAATTATCTTGAGGGGAGAGTAGTCCATTTAAAATATGATACATACCAAGGTACATGTGCGTCCCTTCCACGGCAAAAAGATCTTTTTGGGAAGATAAGATGCAAAGATTGGTGCTATCTCGTTTTTCTTTGTCGCAGAATTTGCATTGATGACTTTCTGTTTTATCAATGAGCGCCCCACAAGTTTTACAAGATTCTATTTTTTGATTTAGTAAGATCAAGTTATGTGCAAATTGTTCTATATCTTTTGGGTCCCAAGAAAGGAGGTCAAAGCCATATCTTTCGGCGGTTTTCTTACCAACGCCAGGAAATTTTTGTAGGTTTTGTAATAGAGTTTGGAGTGCTTTTGGATATCTCATGAATATAGATTAAGGGCTTTTAGGATAATCTTCTAGAAAAAAGTGATGAACATATTTCTTAAACCATACTATACTTGTCGGTATATGAAAAAATATGCAGCAATTTTTCCAGGCCAAGGTTCTCAAAAACCATTGATGGGTAAAAGCTTTTACGATACTTATTTAGTCTCCAAAGAGGCTTATCAAGAAGCAGAAGAAATTTTATCGATGAATATTACAAGAGAGCTTTTTTCTTCCAATGGAGCTATGCTAGAGCGTACCGATTTTTGCCAAGTTGCCCTATTTGTTACTCTTGTTGCGATATGGAAAGCGTTAGATGTAGAAGGGCTTCCTTTAGCGGTTTCTGCAGGGCTCAGTTTAGGGGAGTATGCCGCTTTGGTTGCAGCAAAAAAGGTAACATTTCAAGAAGCGCTTCCCTTGATAAAAAAGCGGGGAGAGTGGATGCAAAAAGCTGCAGAAAGCTCTTCACAAGGGATGATCGCCGTCCTTGGGATGGATGCGAGGGAGATTCCTAAAAAGTATCAAATTGCCAATCTTAATTGTCCGGGGCAAGTAGTGCTTGCAGGAAGTAAAGAAGAGATGCAACAGGCAAAAGTGGAGTTAAAGCAAAAAGGGGCGAAAAGAGTGCTATCTTTAAAAGTCTTTGGAGCATTTCATAGCTCATATATGCAGCCAGTAAAAAATCAGCTTTCTCCTTTGATCGAGCATCTTCCTTTATTGGATTCTTCTATTGATTTGGTGATGAATGTTACGGGAAAAAAAGCTGCAAGTAATGAAGAGATCCAGCACAATTTAAAGGAACAAGTAACAGGGACAACCCTTTGGCATGCCTCTGTTCTTACTATGGAAGAATATGGGGTGGATTATATTGAGATTGGTCCAACAAAGCTTGCAGGAATGAATAAAAAAATAGGCACAAAAAGATCTACTATTTCGATAGAAGAAGTGAAGGATTTAGAGCAAATATATGAAAAAGTTTGAAGGAAAAAAGGTTGTAGTAACAGGTGCAACAAGAGGCATTGGTTTTGCAATCGCAAAAGCCTTTTTAGAAGAGGGCGCCTCAGTAACTATTTTAGGTCGAAGTAAGGAAAATGGGGAAAAGGCTCTTTCTCTTTTATCTCCTTTAGGAGAGGTATATTTTTATGCGGTAGATGTATCGGATCATAAAGTAGTAAAGCATTTTTCAGAAGAGTGGCTTCAAAAATTTGGTACGATAGATGTCCTTATAAATAATGCAGGAATATCTAAAAACACCTTATTTCTTCGACAAACCGAAGAGGTATGGGACAGTGTAGTTGATACAAATTTGAAATCTGTCTATAATATGACTTACGCTTTTACAAGGAGCTTATTGAAAAACAAAGGATCACGTATCATAAATATATCTTCAATTGCAGGCGGAGTAAGAGCAGGGAATCCTGGACAAGCTCATTATGCAGCATCCAAAGGGGCGATTGTTAGTATGACAAAAACCCTGGCTCGCGAGTTTGGAAAGAAGGGAGTGCTTGTAAATGCCATTGCACCAGGATATACAGAAACGGATATGATTGATTTTTTAGAGGAAGAGATGAAAGCAAAGATTGAGGAAATGGTGCCAGTCCAAAGACTAGGAAAACCAGAAGACATTGCTGCAGGAGCGCTATTTTTAGCAAGTTCTGCCGCTTCCTATATCACAGGGCATGTACTTGTGATTGATGGAGGCTTAACCGTTTAGAAACACAACCAAAAGGATAACTGATGGAAGATATGGAAAAAGAAATTGAAAAGGAAGTGGTAGACATCGTAGTTGAGCAACTAGGTGTAGATGCTGCTGATGTAACAAGAGATAAATCTTTTGTAGAAGATTTAAATGCTGATTCGCTAGATCAAACAGAGCTGATCATGATCATCGAAGAGAAGATGAATATTGAAATCAGCGAAGATGAAGCAACCTCGTTGAAAACGGTTGGCGATGTAGTGGAATATGTATTAGAAAAACAAAGCCTGATGCAAAAAGGTTAACTCTTAGCTTCAATATATATCTTATGCGCTTCTTCTTTATCTAGGATGTAATAGAAGAAGCGCATATCTTTTTCCCTCTTTTTTACAATGTCCACTATTTCAATAAATGCCGCATCTTCTTCTAGGTAATCAAATGCCTTAGCAGATGCAGGAAAGCATGGGAAACGCTCCACTGTTTTTGCTAGATTTTCTGGCTTATATATATAGCGCAAAAATTGGTAGGCATTATCTACATTTTGAGCCTCTTTTAACATCACCACATTTTCAATAGAGGTGAATATAGCTTCTTTTGGAAAGGCAAAAGAGATAGCAGGATTTTCTGTGGCTAGATCTTTGATAAAGGGAGTTTTAATCAATGCAACAGGAACATTTTCTCCAATAACTAAATCTTTTGCTCGAAACTCTGCGTATGCCTCTACTTGAGAATTTTGCTCTTTTAAGCAGGTAGTGATTTTTTCTTGTTCTTCTTTGGAAAGGCTATTTTTATCTTGGAAGAGGTGGTAAGCAGCAAGGTTGATGGTTTCAATAGGATCACCTGTGGTTACCTTTTTATAAGGAGAATCAAATAATAGCTTAAGAGAGATATCTTTTTCTTCGATTACTCGATTGTCATAGGCAATGCCGCTACACTCCCACATATAGGGAATAGTGTATTTGTTTTTAGGGTCAAAGTCTTTTTCGAGTAAGAAAGGGTAGATGATATGATGGACAGGAATCCTTGATTTGTCAATTTCTTGTAGATCCCCCTTGTTTGCAAGGATGTTACTTGCATAGTCTGCTAAAAATAAGAGGTCATAGCTTTTGTTTTCCG